>NZ_JBEYYT010000198.1:0-16644 GCF_040645715.1 Spirillospora sp. NPDC046719
CCCCGCGGTCTGGACCCGCTCCCCCGCCCCGCGGGCGGGGGGGCGGGCGAACGCGGCAAGGGGGGGCCGGGGGCCGCGGTAACGGGGGTGCGGGCCGCCCCCGGGGTACCCGGCCGCCCGCGCGCTCCGCGCGGATCCGGCGGCGTCAGCCCGGCTGCTGGCGGCCCAGGACGTGGTGGACGAGCTCGCGGAGCGGTCCGCTGAGCTGGGCCTCGCCGACGGTGGCGTGCCGGTCGTCGATGTCGATGTCGTAGATGAACTGGTCGGGGATCCGGCCCGGCGGCGGCACCGACCCCAGATCGACCCGGCCGACCAGCCGGGCGAGCATCGGATCGGTCGCACTGTCGGCCTCGCCCCGCCGCCGGATCCCGGTGAACCCGCCACTGCGGACGACCGTCACCTTCACCGCACCGTCACCCTCACCGCACGTCACCGTCCCACGCCGTCCCGCGCCGTCCTCCGGCCGCGCCTCTTCCGGCGACCGGTTCACCCTCATCGTGTGACGCCTACCCCTTTCCAGGCGTCGCTTACCGCGGTGGTCTCCGCGGCGTTCGCGCCGTAGAGCCGGGTCGCCGTCTGCACCGTCGCGGCCGCGAACCCCGCGAAGTCGATCGCGCTCGCCAGCGACCCGCCGGTGAGGGTCTCGTACCAGACGCGCCCGGCCTTCTCCCACGCGTGCCCGCCGATCGCCGAGGCCGCGAGGTAGAACGCGCGGTTCGGGATGCCGGAGTTGGTGTGGACGCCGCCGTTGTCCTCGTAGGTGTGGACGTAGCCGCTCATGTCGGCGGGCTGCGGGTCCTTGCCGAGCTGCGGGTCGTCGTAGGCGGTGCCGGGCGCCTTCATCGAGCGCAGCGCCACGCCGTGCACGCCGGCCGCGAGCAGCCCCTGGCCGATGAGCCAGTCGGCCTGGTCGGCGGTCTGGCCGAGGTGCCACTGCTTGATCAGGGAGCCGAAGACGTCGGAGACCGACTCGTTGAGCGCGCCGGACTGCCCCGAGTAGTCGAGGTTGGCGGTGTACTGCGTGACGCCGTGGGTCAGCTCGTGGCCGGTGACGTCGAGGGCTCCGGTGAAGTCGGTGAAGATCGTCCCGTCGCCGTCGCCGTACACCATCTGCTCGCCGTTCCAGAAGGCGTTGTCGTACCGTTCGCCGTAGTGGACGGTCGAGATCATCTTGAGGCCGGCGCCGTCGATGGAGTTGCGGCCGTAGGCGGCCTCGTAGAACCCGAAGGTCGCGCCCAGCCAGTCGTAGGCCTGGTCGCAGGTCTTGTCGCCGGTGGCCGCGGCGCCCTCGGCGCGGACGGTCCGGCCGGGCAGCTTCTCCTTGTGCCCGGCGTCGGCGATCATCCGGTTCGGGGCCGCGGGACCGGCCGGGGCCGGCGCGGCGGCGGGGGTCGCCAGGCGGCGTTCGGTGGCGTGGGCGGAGGTGAGGGCCAGGGTGGCGCGGGCCCGCGCGCGCAGCGCCGGGTCGTCGGCGTTGCGCGCGATGCGCTCCAGCATGTGCGGCGGCACGATGTGGCATCTCATGCGTCCAACGCTGACAGCTCCTCGTGGGGCAGGCCACACCTTTCGCCGTCACCGCGCGGCCGAAACCGGTCACAAAGCGTGACCGGATCCCGGACGGACGGTGAATCCAGGGGCTTTGTGAAGATCCTGCGGAGATGCCGAGGCGGTGCAACGAGGCACCCGGGCGCGTGCGCGAGAATGAACGGGTGACCCTCTACCGCGACGAAGGCATCGTCCTGCGCACCCAGAAGCTGGGCGAGGCCGACCGCATCGTGACGGTGCTGACCCGGCGCAGCGGCCGGATCCGCGCCGCGGCGAAGGGGGTCCGCAAGACCAAGTCCCGTTTCGGCGCGCGGCTGGAGCCGTTCACGCACGTCGACCTCCAGCTGTACGAGCGCCGCTCGCTCGACCTGATCACCCAGGCCGAGACGCTGCGCCCGTACGGGGAGGCGCTGGTCACCGACTATCCCCGCTACACCGCGGGGACGGCGATGCTGGAGACCGCCGACAAGCTGGCCGGCGAGGAGGGCGAGCCCGCGCTGCGGCAGTTCCTGCTGCTGGTCGGCGGGCTGCGCACGCTCGCCGAGCGCGGCCACGACCCGCGGCTCGTCCTGGACGCCTTCCTGCTGCGCTCGCTGTCGGTCGCCGGGTGGGCCCCGGCGCTGGACGAGTGCTGCCGGTGCGGCACCCGCGGCGGGCTGCGCGGGTTCGCGATCGCGGCGGGCGGCGCGGTCTGCGCGAACTGCCGGCAGCCGGGCGCCGCGACGCCGGCGCCGCCGACGTTCGCGCTGATGCTGGCCCTGCTGCGCGGCGACTGGGAGTACGCCGACGCCAGCGAGCCGCGCCACCGGGTGGAGAGCAGCGGCCTCGTCGCCGCCTACCTGCAGTGGCATCTGGAACACGGGATCCGCTCGCTGCGGCACGTCGAGCGCGAGGGCGCCGGCGACCCGCCGGACGGCGCGGGCCGCAGCGACGACACCAACAGGGAGAGAGTGTGAGAAGGGCCGTTCTGCCCCCGGAACCGCATCGGGACGGCGCGACGCCGCCGCCGATCCCCGCGGATCTGGTGCCGAAGCACGTCGCCATCGTCATGGACGGCAACGGCCGCTGGGCCAAGGAGCGCGGGCTGCCGCGCACCGAGGGGCACAAGCGCGGCGAGGACTCGCTCTTCGACGTGATCATGGGCGCGATCGAGCTGGGCGTGCCGTACCTGTCGGCGTACGCGTTCTCCACCGAGAACTGGCGGCGCTCGCCGGACGAGGTCCGCTTCCTCATGGGCTTCAACCGGGACGTGATCCGCCGCCGCCGCGACCAGCTGCACTCCATGGGCGTGCGGGTCCGCTGGGCGGGCCGCCGCCCCCGGCTGTGGCGCAGCGTCATCAAGGAGCTGGAGACGGCCGAGGAGATGACGCGCGACAACGACGTGCTGACCCTGCAGTTCTGCGTGAACTACGGCGGCCGCGCCGAGATCGCCGACGCCGCGGCCGCGATCGCCCGGGACGTCCGGGACGGCCGGCTGAACCCCGACAAGATCACCGAGAAGGTGTTCGCCCGCTACCTCGACGAGCCGGGCATCCCGGACGTCGACCTGTTCCTGCGGTCGTCGGGGGAGCAGCGCACCTCCAACTTCCTGCTCTGGCAGTCGGCGTACGCGGAGATGGTGTTCCTCGACACGCTGTGGCCCGACTTCGACCGCCGGCACCTCTGGCACGCCTGCGAGGTGTACGCCAGCCGGGACCGCCGGTACGGCGGTGCGCTCCCCAACCCGGTGGAGCCCACCGCCGCGACCGGCTGACGCGGGGCCCGGTTCAGACGAGCGCCGCGTCGAGGGTGATCGTGGTGCCCTTGAGGGCCTGGCTGACCGGGCAGTTCTCCTTGGCGTCCTGCGCGGCCTTCTCGAAGGCGTCGGCGGACAGGCCCGGGACGCTCGCCCGGACGGTCAGGTGGATCCCGGTGATGCCCTCGCCGGGCTGGAAGGTGACCTCGGCCTTGGTGTCCACCTTCTCCGGCGGGTTCCCGGCGCCGGCGAGGCCGTGCGAGAGCGCCATCGAGTAGCAGGTCGAGTGGGCCGCGGCGATCAGCTCCTCCGGGCTCGTGCGGCCGTTGGGCTCCTCGCTGCGCGACGCCCATGTCACGTCGAACGTGCCGACCTTGGAGGAGTCCAGCGAGACCGTGCCCTGGCCGCTGAGGAGCGGCCCTTCCCAATGCGCGTTGGCGGTGCGTGTCGTAGCCATGATCCGATTGTCTCCCACGCCGATCGGGCGAGCGCCGAGGCCCCCGTACCGCCAGGCGGTACGGGGGCCTTCCTCACACGGAGGGGAGTCAGCTCACGTTCACCGCGGACCAGGCGGCCGCGACGGCGTTGTACTGGGCGCTGCCCGTGCCGTACAGGTCCTTGGCCGCGTTCAGGGTCGCCGTGCGGGCGGCCTTGTAGTCGGTCGAGGACGTCATGTAGGTGGTGAGGGCGCGGTACCAGATCTTCGTGGCGGCGTCGCGTCCGATGCCGTTGACGGTGGAGCCGTTGGACGTCGGGCTGTCGTAGGACACGCCGTTGATCGTCTTGGCGCCGCTGCCCTCCGACAGCAGGTAGTAGAAGTGGTTGGCGACGCCCGACGAGTAGTGGACGTCGAGGTTCTTGGTGGTGGACGACCAGGCGTCCGGCGACTTGCCGTCCTTGCTGGGCTTGTCCATGAAGCGGAGCGCCGCCTTGCCGAAGCCCGGCAGGACGACCTTCTCGCCGACGAGGTAGTCGCCGAGGTCGGCGGAGTTGTTCGCGTAGAACTCGACGGCGGCGGCCATGATGTCGGACGTCGCCTCGTTCAGCCCGCCGGACTCGCCGGAGTAGGTGAGGTTCGCGGTCGCGGACGTGACGCCGTGGGTCATCTCGTGGGCGGTGACGTCCAGGGCGGTGAGCGGGCCGAGCTGGGTGCCGTCGCCGTCGCCGTACGTCATGCAGAAGCAGGAGTCGTCCCAGAACGCGTTGGCGTAGCCGTTGTCGTAGTGGACGCGGTTGAACGAGCCCTTGCCGTCCCCGTTGATGCCGAGGCGGCCGAACACGTTCTTGTAGAAGTCCCAGGTCTCGTTGGTGCCGAACTGGGCGTCCACGGCGACGGTCGACCGGTCGGACGTCGTCCCGTTCCCCCAGTGGTTGTCGGCGTCGGTGAAGATCGTCGCCGGGGCCCGGTAGAGGCAGAACGACAGGAAGCAGAGGTCCGTCTGGTTCTGCGCGTCGCCGGTGTAGGTGCCGCCGCGGGTGGGGTCCTTCAGCTGGTAGGCGCTGCCGGACTTGGTGGTCTCCAGCGGGACGGTCCCGGTGTAGAGGGAGCGGCCGTCGCCGGCGTCGGTCCGGATCGTCTCCTCGCGCAGCAGGATCTTGCCGGTGGCCGCGTCGACGGTGGTGAGGAGGCGGCTGGGCGTCCCGTCGGCCTGCTTGCCGGCGGTCTGGATCCGCCAGGCGAGCCGCGGCTGGTGGTCGGCGGTGCGCGCCTCGACGACGAGCTGAGCGGCGCCCCGCGTCTTGTGGCCCTTGGTCAGGGCCTTCTGGGTGGCCGTCTTGGCGGGGAGTTCGGGGCTGGCGTCGGCCGGCGCCTTGGCGAGCGTCAGGCTGCTGCCGCGCCACGTCCCGTCGGCGGACTGGTGGACGACGAGGTCGCCGCCCAGGACCGGAAGCCCGTCGTAGGTCCGGGTC
This sequence comes from Spirillospora sp. NPDC046719, assembly GCF_040645715.1. Lineage (NCBI taxonomy): Bacteria > Bacillati > Actinomycetota > Actinomycetes > Streptosporangiales > Thermomonosporaceae > Spirillospora > Spirillospora sp. NPDC046719. The sequence continues at coordinate 5,192 of NZ_JBEYYT010000198.1, forward strand.
ATCCGGGTGTGGGACGTGCCGTCGCGGTCCACCGCGACCCCGACGACCTTGAACGACTGGCCGCCGCCGTCGCGGGTCTGCGCGCCGTGCGCGGGCAGCGCCTTGAGCGCGTGCGCGGCGGCGGTCCGCGGGTCGGGGGGAGGCGGGGCCTGCCGCGCGGACGCCGGCAGTGCGGTGCCGGCCGTCGCGAGCAGGGCCGCCGACGCCAGGAGCGCGGTCCGCCGGCTGGTGATCGCCCGTCTTGTCATGAACGCCCTCTCGTGCGGAGCGCCATGGCCCCCCGAGAGGCCCGCCGTCGGGCCCGCCGTGGCAATGGGACATTTATGACATACGAGGATTTAGATGTACTTGTTACAAACAGCCAAAAGACCGATACGCAGCGTGTGAACTACGCGCCTTGCGCCGCGCCTGCGGAACCGGGCGCCGGACGTGCCGGACGAAAGCGCGCCCGGGAACGCGCCAGAGAGCGCGACCCGGTCAGCGGGACGCGGACCGGCAGTCCGCGCACGTCCCGAACACCTCGACGGTGTGCGTGATCTCGGCGAACCCGTGCTCGGCGGCGATCGCGTCCGCCCAGCGCTCCACGGCCGGGCCCTCGACCTCGACCGTCCGGCCGCACGCGCGGCAGACCAGATGGTGGTGGTGCTGCTCGGTCCGGCAGGCGCGGTACACCGCCTCGCCCTCGTCGGTGCGCAGCACGTCGACCTCGCCGGAGTCGCTGAGCGCCTGCAGCGCCCGGTACACCGTCGTCAGGCCGATCTTGGAGCCGTCCGCGCGGAGGTCGGCGTAGATGTCCTGGGCGCTGCGGAAGCCCTCGCAGCCGGCCAGCACCTGCCGCACCGCGTCGCGGCGGGCCGTCGTCATCCCCTGATCACCTCCGCCTCGGCGTCCATCCGCGGCCGCTCGCCCGGCCCGGCCGCGCCCGGAAGGACGTCCCCGGCCCGGCGGGCGCGCCTGCGGCGCACCACGGTCCCCCCGGCGGCCGCCGCCAGGAAGAGCGCCAGCGCCAGCAGCACGATCGAGGGGCCCGGGGGAAGATCGTACTCGAAGGAGCCCGCGAGACCCGACACCGCCGACAGTACACCGACCCCCATCGCCAGCAGCATCGTGCTCCGGAAGCCCCGCGTGACCTGCTGCGCCGCCGCCACCGGCACGATCATCAGCGCGCTCACCAGCAGCAGCCCGATCGCCCGCATCGCGATCACCACGGTCACCGCGGCGGTCACCGCGATCAGCACGCTGAGGAACCGGACGGGCAGCCCCGCCGCCCGCGCCACGTCCTCGTCCTGGCAGAGCAGGAACAGCTCCCGGCCGAACACCGCGACGATCCCGAGCACGACGACCGCGAGCGCCGCGACCACGTACAGGTCGGACGCCGACACGCTGCTGATCGACCCGAACAGGTACGACTGCAGGCTCGCCCCGCCGCCCTGCACGTTGGTGAGGATCACGCCGCCCGCGAGCCCGCCGTAGAACAGCAGCGCCAGCGCCACGTCCGCGCCGCTGCGGCTGCGGGCGCGCAGCACCTCGATCGCCACCGCGCCGAGCACCGCCACCACCAGCGCGCCCAGCACGGGCGACGACCCGGTGAGCAGCCCGAGCCCGATGCCGGTCAGCGCGATGTGCCCGACGCCGTCGCCGAGCAGCGACAGCCGCCGCTGCACGATGAACGTCCCCACCGCCGGGGCCGTCAGGCCGATCAGCACCGCCATCACCAGCGCGATGCGCATGAAGTCGAACTGCAGCATCTCCGTCACGCCGCGCTCCCCGCCGTGCTCCCTGTCCCGCCGCCCGCCATGGTCCGCGCGCTCTCACGCGCCACCCGGCCGTGCTCCAGCTCGACCGTGCGGGTGATGAGCGGCTCCATCGGGCCGAGCTCGTGCGCGACCAGCACCACCGTCCGGCCCGCCTCCGCCAGGCCGCGCAGCGTCGCCGCGAGCGCCGCCTGGCTCGCCGCGTCCACGCCCGCGGTCGGCTCGTCCATCACGAACGCGTCCGGCTCGCCGGCCAGCGCGCGGGCGATCAGCACCCGCTGCTGCTGCCCGCCGGACAGCAGGTGCGCCGAGTCGCGGGCCCGGTCGGCGAGGCCGACGGCCTCCAGCGCGCGGTCCACCGCGGCGCGGTCGGCGGCCCGGTCGGTGACCAGCGCGGGCAGCCAGCGCGACCGCCGCGCGACCCGCCCGGACGCCACGACCTCGCGGACCGTCGACGGGACGCCGCCGCCCATCGGCAGCCGCTGCGGGACGTACCCGACGCGCCGCCAGTCGCGGAACCGGGCGGGCGGCTCGCCGTAGATCTCGGTCCGCCCCGCGGCCAGCGGGACGAGCCCGAGCAGCGCCTTGACCAGCGTGGACTTGCCCGCCCCGTTCGGTCCGAGGATCGCCAGCACGTCGCCCGCGCCGACCCGCAGGTCGACGCCGGACAGCACCTCGCGGCCGTCCCGCCGGACGACGCCGCCGGTCATCGCGAAGGGCGGCGCCGCCCCGCCGCGGTCCGTCGCGGGCACTCGGTCGGTCATGAGCACTCCAGGGCGGGCCGCAGGGTCCGCAGGTTCCGGTCCATGATGGACGTGTAGTCGTCGGAGGAGCCCTTCTCGACGCCCTCCACCGGGTCGAGCACGGCCGTCCGGACGCCCGCCTCCCGGGCCAGCGAGTCGGCGACCTTCGAGCTGACGAGCCGCTCGGTGAAGATCGTCGTCGCGCCCGTCGAGCGGACCTCGCGGGTCAGCGCGGCCAGCCGCTTCGGCGACGGCTCCATCGACGGGTCGATGCCCGCGACCGACACCTGCCGCAGCCCGTACCGCTCGGCGAGGTAGCCGAACGCGGCGTGCGCGGTGACGATGTCGCGGCGGGCGCAGTCCTTCAGGCCGTCGCGGTACCGCCGGTCGAGGCCGGACAGCTCGGCCGCGACGCCCGCAGCGCGCTGCCGGTAGGCCGCCGCGTGCGCACCGTCGGCCCGGGCGAGCCGGTCGCCGAGGGCGGTCGCGATGGCGGCCATGCGGACGGGGTCGAGCCAGACGTGCGGGTCGTAGCCGACGTCGGCGTGCCCCCGGTCGCCGTCGTGCTCCTCGATCTCGCTCTCGTCGCCGGACGGCGGCGGGAGCGTCGCCACGAGGCTCGCGGCGTCCAGCGACCGGCCCTTGGCGTGCTCGCGGACCGCGTCGTCGACGGCGGGCTGGACGCCCTTCACGTAGACGGCGAGGTCGGCCTTCTCGACCTGGGCGACCTGCCGGGCCGTCAGCTCCAGGTCGTGCGGCTCGGCGCCGGGCCTGGTCAGCGTGCGGACGTACACGTCGTCGCCGCCGACGCGCTCGGCGAGCCAAGCGGCGGGGTAGAAGGACGCGACGACGGACGTCCTGCCGGGCGGGACGTCCGCGACCGCGCTGCCGCAGCCCGCCAGCGCCGCGCCGAGCCCGGCGGCGGCGAGGGCCGCGGCGGGGACGGTGCGGAAGCGGACGCGGGTACGGGGCATCCTCCGATTATGGACGAAGATGAAAACGGTTGTCAAAACCGCCCAATACCCCGCCCCAGGGCGAACCCGACCAGCACCAGCAGCGCCGCGATCCGCAGCGCCCGGCCCGGCGCCTCCAGCTCCGGCCAGTTCAGGAACGCGAACCAGGCCAGCGCCGCCGCGAGCACCAGCAGCCCCGCCGCCGCCACCCAGCCCGTCCCCGCCATGCCGATCACCAGCAGCGCGAACACCGCGACGAGCAGCACCGCGCGCGGCAGCCGGTGCAGGAACACCACCGGCGCCGCGCTCCACCGCTCGACCGCCGCCCGCACGCCGCCCGCCGGCCGGTCCCGTCCGCTCCGAGTCTCCACGGGGCCAACGTACTGCGAGGATGGGCGGATGATCGCGATAACCCGGTACCGCGTGCCCGCCGCGGACGCCGACGGCTTCGCCGACCGCATGACCGCGGTGCTCACCGCGCTGTCCCGGAGCACCGGATTCCGGTCCGGGCGGCTCGCCAGGACCGTCGACGAGCCCGGCCTGTGGGCGCTGGTCACCGAATGGGACGGCGCCGGCCACTACCGCCGCGCCCTCGGCTCCTACGAGGTGCGGCTGGAGTTCATGCCGCTGGCGGCGCTCGCCGTGGACGAACCCGGCGCGTACGAGATCGTCAGCTCCGCCTGACCGCGGTCCTCGCCCGGCCGGTCCGAGCGGTGGCCGGTCCGGTCGAGGGTCAAGCCGACCGGCGGCCCAGCTGATCGATGATCAACGAAGCGGGCAATACCGGGGCAAGAAGCGGCCGGACCCGGTTTCGGCCCCGCCCCGCAAGGTCATCTTCGCCTGGTCGTGATCATGCCGACGGCCCGCGGGGGAGACGGCCCCGCCGGGGCCCGGCCCGCCTCGGGGGAGAAGTGATGCGCCGTGTCGTCTCGCAGACCGCTGTCGTCCTGCTCAGCACGGCCACCGGGACGGCCGCCGTCGCGGGCGTCGGCGCCCTCCACGCGGCGGCCCCCGCGCGGTCCTCAGCCCACGAGGCCACCACGCTGATCCTCGGCCCGCCCCGCGACGCGCCCCGCGGCGCGGCCAGGGGAGGGTCCGCCGAGGCGAGGCCGCGCTCGGTCGGCTACCGCGGCGTGCGCGTGCCCGTCCCCGCGGGCTGGGCGGTCGTCCGGCTCGACGAGGACCCGTCCGCCTGCGTCCGCTACGACCGGCACGCCGTCTACCTGGGCCGTCCCGGCCCGCAGCCGGACTGCCCGGCGCGTGTCGTCGGCCGTACCGAGTCCGTGCACGTCCAGCCGCTGGACGACGTCGCGGCGTCCCGCACGGTCGTGCACGCGGACAAGCTCGGCTCGTTCACGGTCAAGCCGTCCGTCGGGCACGAGACGAGCCTGGCGCTGCCCGAGGCCGGGATGGGCATCACCGGCGTGTACGGGACCGACCCGGCGGCGCTCCAGCGGATCCTGCGCGGCACCCGGGTGACCGCGAAGCCCCACGGGCACGGGACGCCCCCTGCGCAACCCCAACCGCAGCCTCAACCGCATGCGCAGCAACAACCGCCTGCGCACGCGCAGCCCCAGCAGCCGCAGGAACCGCCGAAGCCCGCCGCGCCGCCCTCCGGGCCGGCCGCCCGGCGCAGCGCCCCGGCGGACCCGCCGGACCGGCTGGACTACGCGTCAGGCAAGGGCTTCGACACGTGCACCGCCCCGTCGCTCTCCACGATGAAGGCGTGGCGATCGTCGTTCGACGTCACCAACATCTACATCGGCGGCGCCGCGCGCGGCTGCGAGCAGCCGAACCTCACCGCCGCGTGGGTGAAGAAGGTCCGCAAGATGGGGTACCGGATCCTGCCCACGTACGTCGGCCTCCAGCCGCCGTGCGGGACGCGCCCGCAGAAGTTCACCACGAGGAACGCCGCGTCCCAGGGCAAGAAGACCGCCGTGGACGCCGTGGCGAAGGCCAAGGCCCTCGGCATCCCCGCCGACAAGCCCATCTACCTTGACCTCGAGGCTTACAAGAGCAAGAACGCCACCTGCAAGGCGGCCGTGCTGCGCTTCGTGAACGCCTGGATCGAGAAGGTCAGGCAGAAGCACTACAAGCCGTGCCTCTACGGCAGCGCGAGCTCGGGCGTCCGCGACGTCGGGGCCGCCGAGGGGATCGCCAAGCCCGTCGGCATCTGGTTCGCCAACTGGGACGGCAAGGCCCGCGTGTACGGCGACCGGTTCCTGCCGGACGACTGGTGGCCGCCGCACCGCCGCATCAAGCAGTACCGGGGCGCCCACAAGGAGCGGCACGGCGGCGTCACCCTCAACATCGACAGCAGCATCGCCGACGGCCGCGCCTACTGACCTCCGGCGCGCGCGACCGGCTCCGGCCTCCCGATCCCCGCGGCCGGACCGTCCGACACGCTCCGCGGCGGTGCCGTCCGGGGACCCTTTCCGGTGCCCTAAGCTGGGGAATGCTCTGAGGCGCCGGGGAGACCGCGCCTCACCGCTCTCACAGCGCACCATCACCGGGGATCACCATCGCCGCCGTCCCGCCGTCCGCGCCGGGGCCGGGGCGTTCGCACTGACCCGCCGACCGCCAGCCGGATGGAGAGAACACTCATGGCACGCCGTTCCGATGTGCTGGACACGATCGTCAACCTCGCCAAGCGGCGGGGCCTGGTCTACCCGTCGAGCGAGATCTACGGCGGGCTCCGCGCCTCCTGGGACTACGGGCCGCTCGGGGTCGAGCTGAAGAACAACGTCAAGCGCCAGTGGTGGAAGTCCATGGTGCAGGGCCGCGACGACGTCGTCGGCCTGGACTCGTGCGTCATCCTGGCGCGCGAGGTCTGGGAGGCCAGCGGCCACGTCCAGGCGTTCGTCGACCCGCTCACCGAGTGCCAGTCCTGCCACAAGCGCTTCCGGGCCGACCACCTGGAGGAGGCCTACGAGGAGAAGCACGGCAGGCCGCCCGCGAACGGGCTCGCCGACATCACCTGCCCCAACTGCGGGGTGAAGGGCTCGTTCACCGAGCCGAAGATGTTCAACGGCCTGCTCAAGACCTACCTCGGCCCCGTCGAGGACGAGTCGGGCCTGGCCTACCTGCGCCCCGAGACCGCGCAGGGCATCTTCATCAACTACCTGAACGTCCAGCAGTCCGCGCGCCGCAAGGTGCCGTTCGGCATCGGGCAGATCGGCAAGTCGTTCCGCAACGAGATCACGCCGGGCAACTTCATCTTCCGGACCCGCGAGTTCGAGCAGATGGAGATGGAGTTCTTCGTCAAGCCCGGCAGCGACGAGGAATGGCACCAGTACTGGATCGACGAGCGCCTGCAGTGGTACGTCGACCTCGGCATCCGCAAGGAGAACCTGCGGCTGTACGAGCACCCGGCGGAGAAGCTGTCGCACTACTCCAAGCGCACCGTCGACGTGGAGTACAAGTTCGACTTCGTCGGCAGCGAGTGGGGCGAGCTGGAGGGCATCGCCAACCGCACCGACTACGACCTGTCGACGCACTCCAAGGCGTCCGGCGCGGACCTGTCGTTCTTCGACCAGGAGTCCGGCGAGCGCTTCACCCCGTACGTGATCGAGCCCGCGGCCGGCGTCGACCGCTGCACGCTCACGTTCATGATGGACGCCTACGCCGAGGACGAGGCGCCCAACGCCAAGGGCAAGCTGGAGAAGCGGACCGTGATGCGGCTCGACCGGCGCCTCGCCCCGGTCAAGGTCGCTGTGCTGCCGCTGTCGCGCAACGCCGACCTGTCGCCGAAGGCTCGCGACCTGGCGGCGCAGCTGCGCCGCAACTGGAACGTCGACTTCGACGACGCGGGCGCGATCGGCCGCCGCTACCGCCGGCAGGACGAGATCGGCACGCCGTTCTGCGTCACCGTCGACTTCGACACCCTCGAGGACGACGCGGTGACCGTCCGGGAGCGCGACTCGATGAGCCAGGAGCGGATCGCGATCGGCCAGGTCGAGTCGTTCCTGGCCGCGCAGCTCGTCGGCTGCTGATCCGGCTCTACACGGGCTCGGGCACGGGCTCGGACGCGGGTCCACACCGACCGGGCTCGCCGTGGACGCGGTCGCGGGCCGCCCCCTTCGCCGGGGGCGGCCCGCTTCCTTTCGGGAGCGATCATTCACGGGAGCACGTCGTGAGGGAGCGCACCCCTCGGGAGATCAGCTGGTGACGTACAGGGTCTGGTTGTAGGTGCCGGACCCGGCGGTGGTCTCGCCCTGCAGCTGGTAGGTCGCGGTGACGGTGGCGGTGGACGGGCAGAGGAAGTTGCTGCCGGACTGCTTGTTCACCGTGGCGCCGTTCACGCCGACCTGCGCCTGGCCGTTGCTGGTGACCGGGCGGTTCGGGTTGTCGGGGTTGTAGCCGTTGGCGGTGAGGTTGCCGCCGAAGATGCAGGTGATGCCGCCGAACAGGTCGACCACGGCCTTGACGCTGAAGTTGGCGATCGTGACCGCCGCGTCGCGGTTCGCGGTGTGGCCGGAGTCGTAGACGACGCTGCCGCCGGTCCACGGCAGCTTCTGCGCGGTGATGCTGACGGAGGCGGTGCCGGTGCAGCTGCTGAAGTTCGCGCTGCCGATACTCAGGCCCGTGCCGTCGGAGTTGATCGATCCCGTCATCGTCGACTGGCTGCAGGAGCCGCTGCCGATCGACGTGGAGACGGTCGCGTTGCCGAGCAGCGAGGCCTGCACGTTGCCGGAGTAGGGGGCGGCGGTGGCCGATCCCTTCCGGATGGTGGTGCCAGCGGCCGAGGCGGGGGCGATTCCCGCGGCGAGGACGGCCAGCGCGGCGGTCCCGACGATCGCGGTCTGTCTGATTCGTGCCACCGGAGACTCCTCTGTCCGGTTCGGGGTGGGTAACGCGAAAGTAATTCGCCTTTCCTGGCCCGGCAATGGGCGCGCGGCGAAGCCGTCGTGGCCGGATTGGGACACCAGCCAGTGTCTGCTGGTAAGACCGGGCGGGCGCGGGCCGGGTAGGAGGCTGTGGCGCGGGGCCCGGTTGACGGAGTCCCGACTCCGTGCTTTCTCGCTTTGTTGCGGTCCAATGCGCCCGGTCGCGAAGTGGCCTAGATTGGGCGGACCATGGCCGCCCCGGCGGCCCCGCGACGGCCGAGGGACGGAGGAGGGCCATGCGCGAACCGCGCCGCTCGCCCGCCGCCGTCCGCTGGCTGCTCGCCCTCACGCTCGGACTGCTCGGCCTCGCCGGCGCACCGGCGGCGGGCGCCCTGAGCACCGGTGCCCTCAGCACGGGCGCGCTCGCCGGGGCGCCCGCAGCCGCCGTCGCCACCGCCGGTACCGCCACAGCGACCGGTCGCGCCGCCACCGACCAGCGCGCGACCGAACGGGCGTCCTCGCCCCGCCCGGCGCACGCCGTCCCCGAGCCGGCGCGGCACCACACCGGGCCGTCCGCACCGGTCACCCCGGGCGCGTTCGCGCCCGCCGGGCCCGACGTCCGCCCGGCGCTCGTCCGGACAGTCCGGCCCGCCGCCGGCTTCACCGAGCCCGTCGTCGCCGCGACGGGCGCGCCGCGGGGACGCGCCCCTCCCACCGCACGGATCTGACGCTCCGTCCAGCGGCGCCGCGCCCTGCGAAGCGGCGGCGCCATCGCTCCGTGTGGAGGTTTCTCCTTGACTCGCGCCAACGCGGTGCGGGCGGTCCTGGCGTTCGCCGTGCTCGCCGCATCGCTGTACCTCGCCCTGTCCGAACCCGCCCGGCTGGGCCTCGACCTGCGCGGCGGGACCCAGATCGTCCTCGAGACCCGGGACTCGCCGTCGGTGAAGGCCGGCCGCGAGGCCACCGACCGCGCCCGCCAGGTCCTGCACCGCCGCGTCGACGCGCTCGGCGTCGCCGAGGCGTCCATCACCCGGTCCGGCGACCGCCGGCTGATCGTCGAACTTCCCGACGTCCAGGACCCGTCGCACGCGGCGGCGCTGCTCGGCCGGACCGCGCAGCTCACCGCCCACCCCGTCCGCGCCGCGGGCGGCGCGGCCGGCGCGGGCGAGAAGGAGGTCCCGGACGAGAGCGGCCGCCCCGTCCTCATCGGGCCCGCCCTGCTCACCGGCGACGGCATCGGCTCGGCCCGCGCATCGTTCGACCCCGAGGGCCTCGGCGGCTGGGACGTCGGCATCAAGTTCCGCGGAGGCGGCGGCGCGGCCTGGGAGAAGGCGACCGCCCGGGCCGCCTGCGCCACCGGCGACGAGCGCCGCGTCGCGTTCGTCCTGGACGGCAAGGTCATCTCGTCCCCGCAGGTCGCCGCCGACGTCGCCTGCGGCACCGGGATCACCGGCGGGTCCACCCGGATCACCGGGAACTTCGGCGCCGAGGAGGCCAAGGACCTCGCCGCGCTCGTGCAGGGCGGCGCGCTGCCCGTCCCGGTGAAGGTCGTCGAGCAGCGGGTCGTCGGCCCCACCCTCGGCGAGGAGGCGATCAGGGCCAGCGCCTGGGCCGCCGTCATCGGCGTCGCGCTGACCGGCCTGTTCATCGCCGCCGTCTACCGGCTCGTCGGCCTCCTCGCCACCGTCGCGCTGGCCGGCTACGCCCTGATCTCCTACGCCGCGCTCGTAGCCGCCGGCGCGACCCTCACCCTGCCCGGCCTCGCCGGGTTCGTCCTGGCGATCGGCATGGCGATCGACGCGAACGTGCTGGCGTTCGAACGCGCCCGCGAGGAACGCGCCGCCGCGCCCGGCCGGTCCCCGCGCAACGCCCTCGCCATCGGGTTCACCAAGGCGTGGTCGGCGATCGCCGACTCCGCCGCCACCACGCTGCTCGCCGGCGGCCTGCTGTTCTTCCTCGCGTCCGGGCCGGTCAAGGGGTTCGGCGTCACCCTGTGCATCGGCGTGCTGGCCTCGCTGGTGTCGGCGATGCTGCTCAGCCGCGTCCTCACCGACGCGGCCCTGGCCCGCCTGCCCCGCCTCGCCCGCTCCAAGGCGGGCGGCCTCGGCGCCGGCGGCCGGATCCGGCGCTGGCTGGAGGACCGCCGGCCCGACCTCATGCGGCGCCGCACGCTCTGGCTCGCGATCTCGGGGGTGGTCGTCGCCCTCGCCGTCGCCGGGATCGCCGTCCGCGGCCTGAACTACGGCGTCGAGTTCACCGGCGGGCGCGCCGTCGAGTACACGACGAACCGTCCCGTCGACATCGGCGACGCCCGCTCCGCCGTGGCCCGCGCCGGGTTCCCGCAGGCCACCGTCCAGACGTCCGGCAAGGACGGCATCGCCGTCCGCACCGCCGGCCTCACCGACGCGCAGGAGAAGCGCGTCCGGGACGCGCTCGCGCAGCAGGGCGGCGGCGCGACCAAGCAGCGGGACGAGCTGATCGGGCCCAGCCTCGGCGGCGAGATGCGCACCAAGGCCCTGATCGCGCTCGGGGTGGCCCTGCTGGTGCAGCTCGGCTACCTGACGTTCCGGTTCCGCTGGACGTTCGCGGCGGGGTCGGTGCTGGCGATGCTGCACGACGTCGTGATCGTCACGGGCCTGTTCGCCTGGCTCGGCAAGCCCGTCGACGGCGTCTTCCTCGCCGCGCTGCTCACCATCATCGGCTACTCGGTGAACGACTCCGTGGTGGTGTTCGACCGCGTCCGGGAACTGTGGACGGCCGAACCCCGCGCCCCCTTCGCCGAGGTCGCGAACCGGGGGGCGCTGCAGACCGTGCCCCGCACCGTCAACACCGGTATGGGGGCCCTGTTCATCCTGGCCGCTCTCGCCGTGCTCGGCGGCGACACGCTGACCGACTTCGCGATCGCGCTCCTCGCGGGCATCGTCGTCGGCACGTACTCCAGCGTCTTCACCGCCACGCCGCTCGCGATCGTCCTCGAACGCCTCGCGGGCCCGGCGCCGCGTCCGCGCACCACGGCGCCCCGGACCCGCCGGTCCCCGGGCGACTCCGGCGCCGTCGTCTGACCCGGCCCGGGGGGGGGGGGGGGGCGCGCCCGCCCCGGGCCGCCCCCCCCCCCACCCCCCCCCCCCCCCAAAAAGAAAAACACACACCACACCCCAGCGCCGCCAAAAAAAAAAA
>NZ_JBEYYT010000199.1:0-16534 GCF_040645715.1 Spirillospora sp. NPDC046719
TAGGCCGGGTATGGAAGCGCGGTAACGTGTGGAGTTGACCGGTACTAATAGGCCGAGTGGCTTGAACACACTGAACGTTCAATTCGAATCGCTGTGTGGGTGTTCGCGTCCCTGTGTGGTTCCCAGGAAACAACCGGGAACCGCTGGTATAAGTGAAGATTTTGTGCCTGAGCCGGCTGCTCGGGACGTCGAGTTTGCCCACCCGTGTTGGGTGGTGCGTGAGGCGTTCGGTGGTTATGGCGGAGGGGAAACACCCGGTCCCATTCCGAACCCGGAAGTTAAGCCCTTCAGCGCCGATGGTACTGCATGGGAGACTGTGTGGGAGAGTAGGACACCGCCGGACATATATTGGTCGAGGGTCGCACCCCGTTTTTCGGGGGCGGCCCTCGACGCATGTCATGGACCTGCCGAAGTAGGCTGCAGGAGTCCATGAACCACCTTCAAGAACAGTGACGGACGTGATGAGCGCGGAAGAGGACGGCCGCAGCGACGAGAACCGCGAGCGGCGGGGGAAGAACGGCGGGCGGAGCGCGCCCGGCGCTCGTGGGGGCACCGGCGGGCCCGGTGCGCGCGGAAGCGGCGGTCCTCGCGGATCCGCGCCTCGCAACGGCGGTCCCAAGGGCGGCAAGGGCCGTCCCGGCGCCGGGGGCGGCTGGAAGGGACGCGACGGCCAGGGCCGGCGGAACGATCGGCCCTCCGATCGCCCCTTCCGGGGGGCTGACGACCGTCGCGGTGGCGAGGGAGGCCCGCGCGAGCGGCGCGATGACCGTTTCGGCGGCGGACGCGGCGGCGAGCGCGGCCAAGGACGATTCGGTGGCGCCGGCGGCGAGCGCCGGAACGCAGGCCCCCGCGACGAGCGACGTTCCGGCGCTCCCGGCGGGAAGCCAGGTGGCCGTGGCGACGGGCGCTTCGGCGGCCAGGGCGGCCCTCGCACCGGGCCGAGCGGACCGCGCGCCGGACAGGGTGCCGGTGCTGGCCGCTCCGGTGGTGGCCAGGGTCCGCGCGGCGAGGGCCGCGAGCAGCGCTTCGGTGGCCCTCGTGGCGAGCGCCGCGACGACCGCTTCGGTGGTCCGCGCGGCGGCGGCCACGGCTCCGGTGGCGGAAACCGCGAAGAGCGTTTCGGTGGCCCACGCGGTGGTGGCCAGGGTCCGCGTGGCGAGCGCCGTGAGGGTGGCTTTGGCGGCCCGCGTGGTGAGCGTCGTGAAGGCGGCTTCGGCGGACCCCGCGGTGAGCGCCGTGAGGGTGGCTTTGGCGGCCCGCGTGGCGAGCGTCGTGAAGGCGGCTTCGGCGGACCCCGCGGTGAGCGTCGCGAGGGTGCCTTTGGCGGCCCGCGCGGTGAGCGTCGTGAAGGCGGTTTTGCCGGGCCGCGTGGCGAGCGTCGTGAAGGCGGTTTCGGTGGCGGGCGCGGGCCGCGGGGCGAGAGCCGTGGTGGCCGGGCTGGTGGGCCGCGCGGTGAAGCGCGCTCGGGCGGGCCTCGCGAGTCCCGTCCCGGTGGCCGGCAGGGCGAGGGCCGGCCGAAGGACCGCCGCTTCCCGGACCGCGACGAGCGCGGCGGGCGCGAGGGCGGCCGTCCCGGCGGCGGGTTCCGCCAGGAGCGGCCCGGTGGGCGCCGGTTCGAGAGTGATCGGGAACGGCCGCGCGGGCAGCGCGACGGCGGAGGGTTCCGCGGTCGCGGACCCGGGCGTCCCGAGGAGCGGGGCGGACGCCCGCACGGCCCGGGACGCGGCCGTCCCGCGGCGGCCGAGCGGGAGCGTCCGGCCCCCAAGCACGACGATCCGCTGCTGCCCGACGACGTCACCGGCGACGAACTGGACGCGGAGGCCCGCGCCGAGCTGCGGACGCTGCCGAAGGACCTCGCGGAGCGCGTCGCGCGGCACCTGGTGATGGCGGGGCGGCTGTCCGAGGAGGAGCCGGAGCAGGCGTACAAGCACGCCCGTGCCGCGCGCCGGCTCGCGTCGCGCGTCGGCATCGTCCGGGAGGCCGCCGGGATCGCCGCATACCAGACGGGGGAGTGGGCCGAGGCGCTCGCCGAGCTGCGGGCGGCCCGCAGGCTGGGTGCGGGCGACGACTCGTACCTGCCCGTCATGGCCGACTGCGAGCGCGGGATGGGACGTCCCGAACGCGCCCTCGACGTGATCAAGTCGCCGGAGGCGGACCGGCTCGACCCGATGGGGCGGGTGGAGCTGCGCATCGTCGAGTCGGGCGTGCGCCGCGACCTCGGCCAGTACGACGCCGCCGTGGTGACGCTGCAGATCCCCGAGTTGCGGGACCGGCGGCTGAAGCCCTGGTCGGCGCGGCTCTTCTACGCCTACGCCGACGCGCTCGCGGAGGCGGGGCGCGAGGAGGAGGCGTCCGACTGGTTCGCCCGCGCGGCGGCCGCGGACCGCGACGGCGAGACCGACGCCGCCGAACGCTACGCGGAGCTCGAAGGACTCCACATCCTCGACACCGAGGAGGACGGCGAGGAGTCCGCCGAGGACCTCGCCGAAGACCTCGCCTCGGGGCAGGAGCCGGACGACACGGCCGCGGAGGGCGGCGAGGTCGGCGGGGCCGACGAGGCCGACGAAGCCGACGAGGTCGGCGAGGCCATGGCGGCCCCCGCCGAGCCGGTCGCGGAGGAGCCCGAGGAGCCGGCCGCGGCGGTTCCGGAGATCGTCACGGCGACGGACATCCAGTTCAAGCCCGCCGATCCCGAGATCCTGGAGCCCGCGCCGGAGGAGGTTCCGGAGGCGCCCGCGGTGTTCCTCGAGCCGAAGACCGCCGAGCCGGAGCCCGATCTCGACCAGGCCGCCGCCGAGCCCGAGCCTCCCGCGAAGGCGGAGGCCGACGAGGACGAGCCCGGTCCGGACGAGGGGCCGAAGGCCGGCGGCTGATCCGCTGAGCCGGTTTCCGGACGCGCCGCTCCGGTGCGTCCGGGAACCGGGTCCGGTCCTCGTAGCGGACGAGAGGCCGGAAAGGGCCGAATGAAGATCCTTTGCCGGGGTGCGCGGCTAGGCTGTGCCGCATGACCGCCGGTGAGGAAGAGATCGCCCCGAAGGGCATCGACGTCGCGACGCCGCACATCGCGCGGATCTACGACTACTGGCTGGGCGGCAAGGACAACTTCGCCTCCGACCGGGCGGCCGCGGAGCAGGTGATGCTCGCGACGCCGACGATCAAGCCGGGCGTCACCGCGAACCGGGCCTTCCTGAGCCGCGCCGTGCGGACGATCGTCGGCCACGGCGTCACCCAGTTCCTCGACATCGGCACGGGCATCCCCACCGCGAACAACACGCACATGGTCGCGCAGGCCGCCGACCCCGAGTGCCGGGTGGTGTACGCGGACAACGACCCGATCGTGCTCGCGCACGCGCGGGCCCTGCTGTCCGGCGTGACCGCGCCGACCGCGTTCGTGGACGCCGACCTGCGCGACACGGGCCGGATCCTGGACGAGGCCGCGCGGCTGCTCGACTTCGACCGTCCGGTGGGCCTGCTGCTGATCGCGGTGCTGCACTGCGTCCCGGACGACGACGACCCGTACGGCATCGTCGGCACGCTGCTGGACGCCCTCGCGCCCGGCAGCTTCCTCGCCGTCACCCATCCGGGCATCGACCAGATGCCGGAGCAGATGGCGGCCGCGGAGGACGCCCTCACCAAGGCGATGGGCTTCCGCGTGACCTTCCGCACCCGCGACGGGGTCGGCGCGTTCTTCTCCGGGCTCGACCTCCTCGACCCGGGCGTCGTCCCGGTCCAGGACTGGCGTCCCGACGCGGACGCGGCGCCGTCGGCCACGACCGGGATGTGGGGCGGCGTGGCCCGGAAGCCGTGATCGCCGCCCGGCCCGCCCGTCGGATTCGGCGGACGGGGAGGCCGCGCACGAGTTATTCGATAGTGTGTCAATAACTCAGCTCGGCGGCCCGCGCGGGAGGCCGGGTCCGCTGCGACGGAAGGGCCGGGTCATGGCCGACGACAGCATGTCCGACTTCACCCGCGGGTCCTTCGCGCACGGCGGCGCGTCCCACCGCGTGTTCCGGTCGGGGACCGGGCCCGCCGTCATCGTGATGGCGGAGGTCCCGGGCATCACCCCGAAGGTGCTCGCGTTCGCCCGGCGCGTCCGCGACCTGGGCCTGACCGTCGTGCTGCCGGACCTCTTCGGGACGGCCGGACGCGACCCCGACCCCGCCGCGCACGGCTGGTCCGGCACCATCGCCTACGGCGTTCGCGCCATGGCCCCGCTCTGCGTCCGCCGCGAGTTCACCAAGCTCGCCACGGGGCGGACCTCGCCGATCGTGACCTGGCTGCGCGCGCTGGCCGCGCGCGAGCACGCCGAATGCGGCGGGCCCGGCGTCGGCGCGGTGGGCATGTGCTTCACCGGCGGGTTCGCGCTGGCGATGGCCGCCGACGACCGGCTCCTGGCGGCCGTGCTGTCCCAGCCGTCGCTGCCGCTGCCGGTCACCCGCGCGCAGCGGCGCACGATCGACATCGCGTCCGCGGACCTCGCGGCGGTGCAGCGGCGCGGCGCGGACGACCTGACGGTGCTGGGCCTGCGGTTCCGCGGCGACCGGCTCGTCCCGGGCGAACGGTTCGACTTCCTGCGCCGCCAGCTCGGGGACGCGTTCGTCGCCGTGGAGCTGGACGACTCGGCGGCGAACCCGGACGCCCTGCTCAGGCCGCACTCGGTCCTCACCGAGCACCTGATCGACGAGCCGGGCCAGCCCACGCGCGACGCGCTGGAGCAGGTCCTGGAGCTGTTCCGCGCCCGCCTGCTCCTGCCGGAGGGCGACGAGGCGCCCGTCGGAGAGGGCGCGTAGGCCGACGCCGCCGGTCAGGCGTGCCGGTCGAGGGCGTGCATGATGCCCGCGACGTTGTTGGCCGGGCTGTTGAGGACGTCGTACTTGGCGGCAAGCTCGGGGTCGAGGTCGGCGCTGTTGATGGCGTAGCGGTCCTTCGTGCGCTCCACCACCGCCGCCACGGCGTGGTCCAGTTCGAGGCCCCGGTCCCTGGCGTCGCGGACCGCGTCGACCCAGACGCGCAGCTCCTCGGCGGAGCGTTCCAGCGTGCCCTCGACCTCGGTGACCGGGCCGTAGTGCGCGAATAGCAGCCGCTCAGGGCCGAGGTCGCGGAACCTGCCGAGCGACGCCAGCGCCGTGTCGAGGTCGAAGTCCGGCGGCGGGGTGGCGGGCCGCACGTCCGCCGTCTCCGGGATGTAGATGCCGGCGGCGTCGCCCACGTACAGGTCGCCGGTGCCGGAGTCGACGAGCCCGACGTGGTGCTTGGCGTGGCCGGGGGAGTAGTGCGACTCCAGGCGGCGGCCGCCGCCGAGGTCGACCACGCCGGTGTCCTCGACGGCGCGGATGCGCGCGGAGTCGGTCGGCTTCAGCTCGCCGAACAGGGTGTCGAGGGCGTCGCCCCACACCATGCGGGCGCTGCGCATGAGGCGGGACGGGTCGGCGAGGTGCCGGGCGCCCTTCT
This sequence comes from Spirillospora sp. NPDC046719, assembly GCF_040645715.1. Taxonomy (NCBI): domain Bacteria; kingdom Bacillati; phylum Actinomycetota; class Actinomycetes; order Streptosporangiales; family Thermomonosporaceae; genus Spirillospora; species Spirillospora sp. NPDC046719. The sequence continues at coordinate 5,452 of NZ_JBEYYT010000199.1, forward strand.
CGTGCACGACGATCTCGGCCTGCGGGTACAGCGCGGCGATGTCGCCGACGCCGCCCGCGTGGTCGAGGTGGATGTGGGTGACCACGACGCTCGCGAGGTCGTCCGCGCCGACGCCGAGCTCGCTCAGCGCCCGCTGCACGACGGGCGCGGAGCCGGCGGTCCCCGGCTCGATCAGGCACGGCCGGTCGGCGAGGATCAGGTACGCGGCGGTGATGCCGGAGTGGCCCGCCAGCAGGGTGTCGATCTCGTAGACGCCTCCGCCGAGCGCCGTGATGTTCGAGGAGTTCATGGGCAGATCATCGCCCCCGGCGGCCGGTCCCGGCCACCCGGGGCGGTGCCCGGACGGCCCCGGAGCGGCCGGGGCGGGCGGGGCGGCGGTCAGCGCAGCCGGCCCGCCGCGTGCAGGTCGTCGAAGATCAGCTGGTCGACGGGCGACACCCGGCCGCGGTCGGCGTAGCCGAGCCAGGCGATCTCCTCGATCTCGCTGCTCGGCGCGGGCGTGCCGGTGTGGTCGGCGGTATAGCAGGTCATCCGGACCATGACGCCGCCGGCGTGCCCGTGCGCCTGCGCCTCCCAGGTGCCGAGGTGGGCGGCCGTCTCCGGCAGGACGTCGACGGCCAGCTCCTCCTTGACCTCGCGGACGAGCGTCCGCACGTCGGACTCGCCGGGCTCCCGCTTGCCTCCCGGCAGGTAGTAGACGTCCTTGCCGCGGGAGCGGGTGCTGAGGATGAGGCCCCCGTCCAGCAGGATCCAGGCGATCTTGTCGATGGTGCGGTCGGTCATCGCTCGCTTTCCGGGTCGAGGAGGCGCAGCACGAGGCCCGTCCGGGGCTTCGGGCCGAACGAGGTGGACTTGCGGGGGACCCGCTCGCCGCCGTTCGCGACGGCGAGGACGTCCGCCACCTGGAGCGGGTTGAGGACGACGGCGGTGCCGCCCGCGCGGCGGGCCCGGTCGAGGGCGGCGGACGGGTCGTCGTGCACGACCTCGATGGCGTTCTCGTTCTCGGGGACGTTCCACAGGTCCCCGACGAGCAGGTGGTCGAGGATCGCGGTGTCCAGGCGGCGCCAGCGCGGGGAGTGCTCGGACGGCATCACGCGGGCCAGCGCCGCGGGGTCGGGGTCGGTGAGCAGGTGGAGCCTTTCACCGCCGCCGAGCAGGAACGCGGGGCCCTGCGCCTCGCCCAGCGCGCACACGGCCCGGCTCTCGTCCTCGAACTCGGTGACGTGAAAGGCACGGCGCGCGCGCTCGACGGCCTCGCCGGGCGCCAGGCCCGGCAGGACGCGGTGGATCGCGCCGAGATGCGGCGGGTACCGCGTCGAGTCGACGAGCAGCGCCAAGCCCTGGTCCCATGGGCCGGGACCGTCCCCGGCGGCGTGGTGGCGCGCCTGCAGGGCGCGGTACGTGGCGTAGCGGTGGTGGCCGTCGGCGATCAGCGCCTGCTTGCCGCGCAGGTCGGCGGAGACGCGGGCGTGCAGCGCGGGATCGGCGATGCGCCACAGCCGGTGCGTGAGCCCGTCGTCGGCGCGGAAGCCCAGCAGCGGCTCCCGGCCCGCGGCGTCGTCGACGATCCGCGCCGCGTCGCCGCCGCCCTCGTACACCAGGAAGATCGGTTCGAGGTTGGCGCGGGCCGCCGCCATCAGCGCCAGCCGGTCGCGGACGGGACCGGGGAACACGTTCTCGTGGGGCAGGACGACCCGGTCGGCCTCCGCGCGAAGGCCGAGCGCGCCGATCAGGCCCCGCTGCAGCACCGTCCCGTCCTTGGCCGCCTCGTAGACGTACAGGGCCGGGTCGGGGTCGGTGGTCAGCACCCCCTCGGCGAGCCAGCGGCGCAGCGTCTCGCCCGCCTCCCGGTAGCTCTCCCCGGCGGCGCGCGGCATGTTCAGCCGGACGATGTTGTGCCCGCCGCCCGACAGCAGCCGGCCGACCTCCGCGTCGTCCACCAGGTCGTACGGGGGAGTGGTCACCGCGGCCAGGTCGCCCGCCCGCTCGGGGGCGAACCGGACGCCGCGGAACGGCGCCAGCTCCAGCCCGCCGCCCGTCGCGGGCCCCGCGGACCCGAAGATCCGGGCGCTGAACTGTTCCGGTCCGAGCCCGGAGGGGAGGTCGTCGTCCACTGTGGGCATGGTAATCAGCGACGGGCCCCCGCGCGTCGGCCGGGTACCGTCGTGGTGATCAAGGTCCGATGGGAGGTCCACATGAGTGGTGAAGGACAGGGACGCCCGGACGATTCCCAAGGCGACGCCCCCGGCGAGCATTCCGCCGCTCCGGGCGGAGGCGTCTACGAGTGGTACACCCGGGGGCTGGAGCTGCTCCGCTCCGGGAGCGCGGCGGCCGCGCTGCAGCTGCTGACCAGGGCCGCGGAGGCCGAGCCGGCGTCGCACAGCATCCGGGAGGCGCTCGCCCGCGCGCAGTTCGGGGCGCGGCAGTTCGGCGCGGCGGCCGAGAGCTTCCAGAGCATCGTCGAGGAGGAGCCCGCCGAGGACTACGCGCGGTTCGGGTTAGGGTTGTCGCTCAGCAGGATGGGCGACTTCGAGGGCGCGGTCGAGCATCTCGCGCTCGCGGCGGCCATGCGTCCGGAGAACCAGGACTACGCCCGGGCGCTGCGGCACGCCCGAGCGACCCTCGCGTCCCGCAGGTGACCGCCGTCCGCCCCGTTCAGCCCCCCGATCAAGGCTTCGCCCCCGAACGAGCGATGGCCCCCCGATCCCGAGGAGCGTGCGATGAAGGGCAGTGACCGTCCCCTGAGCGAGGCGTACGACGTCGCCCTGCTGGACCTCGACGGCGTCGTGTACGTCGGGCAGCGGCCCGTCCCGGCGGCGGCCGAGTCGCTCGCCAAGGCCCGCGCGGCGGGGCAGCGGCTGGCGTTCGTGACCAACAACGCGTCCCGGACGCCGTCCGCGGTGGCGGCGCTGCTCAACGACGTCGGCGTGCCCGCGCACGCCGACGACGTGGTGACCTCGGCGCAGGCCGCCGCGCGGCTGCTGTCCGAGCGGCTGCCCGCCGGGTCGGAGGTGCTGGTCGTCGGCGGGATGGGGCTGCGGCACGCCCTCTACGCGCGGGGGCTGCGGCCGGTGTCGGTGGCGTCCGGACGCCCCCCGGCGGTCGTGCAGGGCTACGACCCCCGGCTGTCGTACGGGCTGCTGTCGGAGGGCGCCCAGGCGGTCAGCATGGGCGCCCTGTTCGTCGGCTCCAACCGCGACCTGACGATCCCGGGCGGCGACGGGCCGCTGCACCCCGGCAACGGCGCGCTGCTGCGCGTGATCAGCTCGGCCACGGGCGTCGAGCCGATCGTCACCGGCAAGCCCGAGCGGCCGCTGCACCACGAGTCGATCCTGCGGACGGGCGCCGAACGCCCCCTGGTCGTCGGGGACCGGCTCGACACCGACATCGAGGGCGCCTTCAACGGCGGCGCCGACAGCCTGCTCGTCTTCACCGGCGTCACCGACCACATGCAGGCCCTCACCGCGCCGCCCCACCACCGCCCCACCTACCTGGCGCACGACCTGACCGGGCTGCTCGTCCCGCACCCCGAGGTCGCGCGGGACGGCGGCCGGCACTCCTGCGGCGGCTGGACGGTGACCCGGGACGGCGACCGGTTCGACGTCACCGGCTCCGGCGAGCCCTACGACGGCCTGCGCGCCCTCGCGTCCGCCGCCTGGCAGGACTCCGCCCCGCCGGCGGCGGAGGCGCTCAGCGGCGTGCTGGGCGCCCTGGGGCTGCCCCGCCTGCGCTGAGCGGGCCGCGATGGGGGATCGGGACGAACCGGGCGATCACAGCAGCCTGCGCAGCCGCAGCAGGTCGAACACGCTCGCCTCGACCTTGAGGCGGCCGGCCGCCCACGCCTTGGCCGGGCTCAGCTCCTCGTGCGCCATGGCGACGAGGTCGTCGCTGTCCACGGTCAGGCGGACCTGGGCGGCGGCCGGGTCGGCGGCGGGCTCGAACGGGTCCAGGCCGCCCACGTGCAGGCGCGTCCGGTAGGCCAGCCCGAGATCGGGGATGCGGCAGCTGATCGTGCGCTCGACCACGTGCTCGGCGAACCGGTCGGCGTCCACCTCCGCCAGCCGCTCCGCGATCCGGTCGAGCGCCGTCCGGCAGTCGTCCTCGTTCGCCATGGTCAGGCCGTTCCCCGTTCGATCGGCAACGATGTCGTTCTGGGACGGTAGCGTTCGCAGTGGCCGTGCGGCGACTCGCCGCCCGCGCCGGGAGGACCCAAGGGGAGGTACACGTGATGTCCGACGAGCCCGCGGCGACGCCGGGACCGGCGCCGCTCCCGCCGGCCGAGGCGGACGGCGAGGAGCCGGGCCTCCCGGCCGCGCCGCCGCCCGAGCCCACCGGCGACCCGCGGGTGGACGAGGCCGTCGCGCGCCTGGCCGATCTGGCGGGACGGCCCGTCCCCGGCCACGTCGAGATCTTCGAGGGCGTGCACCAGCGCCTCCAGGACCTGCTGGCCGGGGCGGAGGGCCCCTCCGCCGAGGCGGGCCGGGGAGACGGCCCGGCGGTGCCGCAGCCTCGGCCCGCGTTCCCCGACGCCCTGCGCCCCCGCCCGTGAGCCCGGTGCTGACGATCACGGGGGCGGGACGATGGCGGTGAGGCGGCGGCTGGACGCCGAGCTGGTGCGGCGCGAGCTCGCCCGGTCCCGCGAGCACGCGAGCCAGCTGATCGCCGACGGCCGGGTCAGGGTCGGCGGGCAGCGCGCGACCAAGCCCGCGACGCAGGTCGAGACGGGCGCGGCGATCCTCGTCGACGAGGCCGCCGGCGGCCCCGAGTACGTCTCGCGCGGCGGCCACAAGCTCGCCGGCGCCCTCGCGGCCTTCCACGGCCTGGAGACCGAGGGCCGCGTGTGCCTGGACGCCGGCGCCTCGACCGGCGGTTTCACCGACGTGCTGCTGCGCGCGGGCGCCGCGCACGTGTACGCCGTCGACGTCGGGTACGGGCAGATCGCCTGGTCCCTGCGGACCGACGAGCGGGTCACGGTGATCGAGCGGGTCAACATCCGCGACCTGGAGCCCGCGACGCTCGGCGGGGCCCGGCCCGGCCTGGTGGTCGGCGACCTGTCGTTCATCTCGCTGAAGCTCGTCCTCGGCCCGGTGCAGCGGTGCGCCGACCCCGCCGCCGACTACGCGATGATGGTCAAGCCGCAGTTCGAGGTCGGCAAGGACCGGGTCGGCGCCGGCGGCGTCGTCCGCGACCCGGGGCTGCGCGCCGAGGCGGTCCGCGGGGTCGCCGGGCACGCCGCGACGCTCGGGCTCGGCGTCCTCGGCGTGACCGCGAGCCCGCTGCCCGGGCCGTCGGGGAACGTCGAGTACTTCCTGTGGCTGCGGGCCGGTGCGCCGCCCCTCGACGACGCCGACCTGGAGAAGGCGATCGCGGAGGGCCCGCAGTGATCGTGCGTGCGCGCGCGGCCGTACAGAGGGCGTCCGAGAACACAGCGGCCCGGAGAACGGCGCCCGCGGCGGGAACGTCCGCGGCGGGCGCGTTCGTCGAGAGAACGTCGGCACGCCGGGTCGGGCCGGGGAGTGGGGCGAGGGTATGAGCAACAGGTCGGTGCTGGTCGTGGCGCACACCGGGCGGCCGGAGGCGGTCCGCAGCGCCCAGCTGGTCATCGAGCGGCTCAGCGCGGCCGGGATCCGCGTCCGGGTCCTGGACCGCGAGGCCGAGGAGCTCGGCCGCGAGGGCGTGGAGGTGATGCCGAGCGCGGCGGCCGCGGCGGAGGGCGCCGAGGTCGTGATGGTGCTCGGCGGCGACGGGACGCTGCTGCGCGCCGCCGACCTGACCCGCACGTCCGGGACGCCGCTGCTGGGCGTGAACCTCGGGCACGTCGGGTTCCTCGCGGAGGCCGAACGGGAGGACCTCGCCGCGACCGTCGACCGGGTGGTGACGCGCCGCTACGACGTCGAGGAGCGCATGACGATCGACGTCACCGTCCGCCGCAACGGCACGGTGATGGGCGCGACGTGGGCGCTCAACGAGGCGAGCATCGAGAAGGCCGAGCGGGAGCGGATGCTGGAGGTCGTCGCGGAGATCGACGGCCGGCCGCTGTCGAACTGGGGCTGCGACGGCGTGGTGTGCGCCACCCCGACCGGCTCCACCGCGTACGCGTTCTCCGCGGGCGGGCCCGTGGTGTGGCCGGAGGTCGAGGCGATGCTGGTCGTGCCGATCAGCGCGCACTCGCTGTTCGCGCGCCCGCTGGTGGTGTCGCCGCGGTCGCTGGTGGCGGTGGAGGTGCTCGCGGACACGCCGCGCGCGGTGCTGTGGTGCGACGGGCAGCGGACCCTCGACCTGCCGCCCGGCGCCCGGGTCGAGGTGCGGCGCGGCGCCGAGCCGGTCCGGCTCGCCCGGCTGCACCTCACCCCGTTCACCGACCGGCTCGTCACCAAGTTCGGGCTTCCGGTGACGGGGTGGCGGGGCCGGGTCCGGCAGCCCGCGACCCCCTCCCCGGCGGAGGAGGCTCCGCAGGTCAACGGGGTCGAGACGATCGGCGGCGGAACCGGGGCCGCGCCGGGGGCGTCCGATCTCGCCGGGACGGACGGGGGAGCATCCGGCGCGCAGAGTGGATAATCTCCACAGGCGCTGATCGGGGATTCGTTTGCGGAGGGTTGTGACGCTGGTGCGTCCGATGGTCGATGAGGTGCGGATCCAGGGCCTCGGCGTGATCGACGAGGCCGTGCTCGATCTGTCGCCGGGGTTCAACGTGGTGACCGGCGAGACCGGGGCCGGCAAGACCATGGTGGTGACGAGCCTGGGCCTGCTGTTCGGCGGCCGCGCCGACCCGCAGCGGGTCCGGCCCGGCGCCGGCCGCGCCGCCGTGGAGGGGCGGATCGTGGTCGACCCGGGCGGCCGGGCGGTCGAGCGGGTCGAGGAGGCCGGCGGCGAGCTGGACGACGGCGCGCTGATCGTGACCCGGTCGGTGTCCGCGGAGGGCCGCTCCCGGGCGTTCCTCGGCGGCCGGTCCGTCCCGGTGAGCGTGCTGATCAACCTCGCCGACGACCTGGTCGCCGTGCACGGCCAGTCCGACCAGCAGCGGCTGCTGCAGGCCGGGCGGCAGCGCGGCGCGCTGGACCGGTACGCGGGCGCCGCCCTCACCAAGCCGATGCGCGCCTACACCAAGGCCTACCAGCGGCACCGCCAGGTCAGCGCGCTGCTGGAGGAGCTGACGACGCGGTCGCGGGAGCGCGCGCAGGAGGCCGACGTGCTCCGCTTCGGCCTGGAGGAGATCGAGAAGGTCGATCCCAAGGAGGGCGAGGACGTCGACCTCGCCGCCGAGGAGGAGCGGCTCGGGCACGCCGACGCGCTGCGCGGCGCGGCCGACACCGCGCACGAGGCGCTGCTCGGCGACGCCGCCGCGGCGTTCGAGGCCGCGAACGTGACGAGCCTGCTCGGCCAGGCCCGCAACGCGCTGGAGGCCGTCCGCGAGCACGACCCGGATCTGGCGGCGCTCGCCGACCGGCTCGCCGAGGCCGGCTACCTCGTCTCCGACGTCGGCACCGACCTCGCCTCCTACGCCGAGTCGGTGGACGCCGACCCGGCGCGGCTCGCCGCCGTCCAGGAGCGGCGCGCCGAGCTGACCTCGCTGGTCCGCAAGTACGGCGGCGAGGAGGGGACGGTCGCGGAGGTGCTGGAGTGGGCGCGCCGGTCGGCGGCCCGCCTCACCGAGCTGGACGGCGACGACGACCGCATCGACGAGCTGCGCGCCGAGCACGCCGAGCTGACCGAGCGGCTCGCCGCCGAGGCGGCGGAGCTGACCGCGGTCCGCGGCCGCGCCGCCGAGCGGTTCTCCGAGGCCGTCACCGCGGAGCTGACCGCGCTGGCGATGCCGCACGCCCGGGTCGTGGTGACCGTCACCCCCACCGACGACTACGGGCCGCACGGCGTCGACGAGGTGGAGGTGCGGCTCGCCCCGCACCCCGGCGCGCCGCCGCTGCCGCTGCACAAGGGCGCGTCGGGCGGCGAGCTGTCCCGGGTGATGCTGGCGATCGAGGTGGTGTTCGCCGGCGCCGACCCCGTCCCCACGTTCGTGTTCGACGAGGTCGACGCGGGCGTCGGCGGCAAGGCGGCGGTGGAGATCGGCCGCCGGCTCGCCCGCCTCGCCCGCAACGCGCAGGTGATCGTCGTCACGCACCTGCCGCAGGTCGCCGCGTTCGCCGACCAGCACCTGCTGGTGGAGAAGTCCGACGACGGCACCGTCACCAGCAGCGGCGTCACCGCGCTGGACCGGGAGGGCCGGATCCGGGAGCTGTCCCGGATGCTCGCCGGCCTGGAGGACTCCGAGCTCGGCCGGGCGCACGCCGAGGAACTGCTGGCCATGGCCGCCGAGGAACGCTAGCCGCTCCGCGAACAGGGAGAACGCACAAGTGAACACGGTGGGCGACGGGACGGACACGCCCCGTCGATCGTCCCTGCGGCTCTTTACTCCCGTGCTCTGGCAGGATGGCAGGCGATGAACGAACCGGCTCCCACCACCGAGCGGCGCGCCCGGCTGACGCAGCGGCTGACGCTGCCGCGCCGCGTGCTCGCGCTCGGCCGCGGCCGCGACGACGGGCGGCAGGGGGTCAGCGCGACCGTCCGGCTGGACCGCCGCACCAAGGACCTGACCAAGCGGCTGCAGCCCGGCGAGGTCGCCGTGATCGACCACGTCGACCTCGACCGGGTCAGCGCCGAGGCGCTGGTGTCGTGCCAGGTCGGCGCGGTGGTGAACGTCGCGCCGAGCATCTCCGGCCGGTACCCGAACCTCGGCCCGCAGATCCTGGTGGACGCCGGCGTACCGCTCGTCGACGACGTCGGCCCGGAGATCTTCGGCAAGCTGCACGAGGGCGACCAGGTCCGGGTCGAGGGCCCGTCCGTCTACCTCGGCGAGGACGTCGTCGCCAAGGGCACCGAGCAGTCCGCCGAGACGGTCGAGACGGCGCTCACCGAGGCCAAGGCGGGGCTCGCCAGCCAGCTCGAGGCGTTCGTCGCCAACACGATGGAGTACGTCAAGCGCGAGCGCGACCTGCTCATCGACGGCGTCGGCGTGCCCGAGGTGGCCACGAAGATCAACGGCCGGCACGCGCTGATCGTGGTCCGCGGCTACCACTACCGCGAGGACATCGCGACCCTGCGGCCCTACATCCGCGAGTACCGGCCGGTCCTGATCGGGGTGGACGGCGGCGCGGACGCGCTGCTGGAGGCCGGCTACCGCCCCGACATGATCGTCGGCGACATGGACTCGGTCTCCGACGACGCGCTGACCTGCGGCGCGGAGATCGTCGTGCACGCCTACCGGGACGGGCGGGCGCCCGGCCTGAAGCGCGTGCACGAGCTGGGCCAGGAGGCCGTGGTGTTCCCCGCGACCGCCACCAGCGAGGACATCGCGATGCTGCTCGCCGACGACAAGGGCGCCACCCTGATCGTCGCGGTCGGCACGCACGCCAACATGGTCGAGTTCCTCGACAAGGGCCGCGCCGGCATGGCCAGCACGTTCCTCACCCGCCTCCGGGTCGGCAGCAAGCTGGTGGACGCCAAGGGCGTCTCCCGGCTGTACCGCAGCCGCATCTCCACCTGGTCGCTGCTGTTCCTCGTCCTCGGCGCGTTCGTCGCCATCGTCACCGCCGTCGCCATGTCCCCGGCGGGGGACGTCATCAGTCCCCTGCTGGCCGACCGCTGGCACGCCTTCGTCTTCTGGCTGACCGGACTCTTCACGTGATCGATTTCCGCTATCACCTCGTCTCCATCGTCGCGATCTTCCTCGCGCTGGCGCTCGGCATCGTGCTGGGCTCCACCACCCTGTCCAACTCGGTCGGCGACACGCTGCGCAAGCAGGTCAGCTCGGCGACCCGCAGCGCCCAGGAGGCGCGGGTCCAGCAGCGCCAGCTGCAGCACCAGGTGAACGGGGAGGAGCAGTTCAGCAAGGTGCTGTCGCCGCAGCTCGTCGCGGACCGGCTCAAGGGCCAGTCCGTCGTGCTGGTCGAGACGCCGGGCGCCGGCAGCGACAGCATCGACCAGGTCAGCGAGCTGGCCAAGGACGCGGGCGCCGCCGTCACCGGCCGGGTGACGATCCAGAAGAAGCTGCTGGACGACGACCAGCAGAGCACCCTGGACGAGCTGGCCACCCAGCTGAAGAGCGACGGCGTGGAGTTCCCGTCGGGCGCCAGCTCCTACGACAAGGCGGGCGCGGTGCTGGCGAACGCGCTGCTCACCCGCGACCCCGCCAAGACGGGCCGCGAGGACGCCGCCGGCGGGGCCGTGCTCAGCGGCTTCAAGCAGGCCGGGTACATCACCACCAGCGGCAAGCCCGGCCGCCACGCCACCCTCGCCGTGATGGTCGCGCCGGCGAACCCGTACGCCTACGACGGCGGGGACCAGGACAACAAGGCACTGATCTCGCTGGCCACCGCACTCGACGGCGCCGGTCGCGGTACGGTCGTCGGAGGCCCCGTCACCTCCGCGCAGGAGGGCGGGCTGATCGCGGCGCTGCGTGACTCCGACGCCGGCGACTCGGTCTCCGCCGTCGACATGGTGGACACCTCGTCCGGGCAGGTCGTGACGATCCTGGCGCTGCAGAACGAGCTGAACGGCAAGTCCGGGCAGTACGGGACGGGCGCCGGCGCGAGCGGCTACCTGCCCTCGCCAGCGCCCACGGCGGGGAAGAGCGGGTGACGACCTGATGAACCGACGCATCGCCTCGGGTTCGGCGAGGGGCGCGCGGCTGCTGGCGGGGATGGGCCTGGGCGCCGTCGCGGCGCGGGCCGCGTACGTCGCGCTGACGCGGCGTCCGCCGGGCCTCAACGGCCTGCCGGGCGAGGAGGTGTGGGACCGCACCAACCACCGCGGCGAGCCGGTCACGCTGCTGGAGGGCCCCGCGCTGGTGGCGGGCGCCGCCGCGGCCGGGCTGCTGGTGCCCGGCGCCACCGGCCGCACCCGCGCCGCCGCGCTGCTCGCGGGCGCCGCGTCGGGGATCCTCGGCGGCTACGACGACCTGGCGGGCTCGGCGTCGTCCCGCGGTTTCAAGGGCCATCTCGGCGCGCTCGCCCGCGGCGAGGTGACCAGCGGCGCGGTGAAGCTCCTCGGCATCGGCGCGACCGGGCTGGCCGCCGCCGCGATCGCC
>NZ_JBEYYT010000200.1:0-16524 GCF_040645715.1 Spirillospora sp. NPDC046719
GGGTGCGCGCCGTCCAGGCCGGCTCCAAGATCCACGAAGCCGGGCTCGCCGCGCTGCGCGCCGCCGGCGGCCGCCTCCTCGACGGCGACCCCGAGCCCGCGATCGCCGGCGCCGACCTCATCGTCGACGGCCTCACCGGCATCGGCGGCACCGGCGCCCTCCGCGACCCGCACGCCCGCCTCGCCGCCCTCGCCTCCGCCGCGCCCGGCCTCGTCGTCGCCTGCGACGTCCCGAGCGGCGTCGACGCCGGCACCGGCTGCGTCGAGGGCGACGCCGTCCACGCCGACATCACCGTCACCTTCGGCACCCACAAGCCCGGCCTGCTCATCGACCCCGGCGCCGCCCACTGCGGCGTCGTCGAACTCGTCGACATCGGCCTCGGCGACGACCTGCCCGACCCCGACGTCGTCGCCGCCCGCCCCGCCGACGTCCGCCCGCCCGAACCCGGCCCCGAGTCCGACAAGTACCGGCGCGGCGTCGTCGGCATCCTCGCCGGCGGCGACGAGTACACCGGCGCCGCCGTCCTCAGCACCGGCGGCGCCGTGCACGGCGGCGCCGGGATGGTCCGCTTCGCCTCCGTCGCGCACCCCGTCGAGCTCGTCCGGCAGCGCTGGCCCGAGGTCGTCACCACCGTGATCGACCCCGGCCCGCACGAGCCGAAGGTCCTCGAACGCGTCGGGCGCGTCCAGGCCTGGGTCGCCGGCCCCGGACTCGGCACCGGCGACGCCGCCGAGTCGCTGCTGGCGGCCGTCCTGGCCACCGACCTGCCCGTCCTCGTCGACGCCGACGGCCTCACCGTCCTCGCCCGCCGCCGCGACCTGCTGCTGCGGCCCGCGCCGACCGTCCTCACCCCGCACGCGGGCGAGCTGTCCCGCCTCCTCGGCGTCCCCCGCGAGGACATCGAGGCCCGCCGGCTGGAGCACGCCCGCCGCGCCGCCGCCGAACTGTCCGCGACGGTCCTGCTCAAGGGCTCCACGACGCTCGTCGCCGAGCAGGACCGCCCCGTCCGCGTGAACCCGACCGGCACCCCGCGGCTGGCCACCGCCGGCACCGGCGACGTCCTGTCCGGCCTGATCGGCGCCCTGCTCGCGGGCGGCATGCCGGCCCTCGACGCGGCCGCCTCCGGCGCCTACCTGCACGGCCTCGCCGCGCGCCTCGCGTCCGCGCCCCACCCGTCCGCCGCCGAGGCCCCGATCAGCGCCTACGACGTCATCACCGCCCTCCCCGACGCCTTCCGCAGTGTTTAAGCAATCCCGGCCCAGCGGGCTCGCCTTCGGCTTCGCCCCGCCGGTCAGATAACGCGCTCGCGTGCGGGGCGGGGGTTTTGATCAAGGGAGGGCTCGGGCGCGGGCTGAACCGGGGGCGGGGAAAGTGCGTCATATCAGGCAAAGGGCGCACGGGGGTGGGCCCTGCGGGGGACGGGGCCTGTCCGCGATGCTTCGGGCACGGCCTGGGGAACGGCACACTGGGTAACCATGAGGGTTCCTGCGGAGGCGCGCGTCGATCTGGACGCCATTGCCGGGAACGTCGGGCTGCTGCGCGAGCGGGCGGGCGGCGCCGACGTGATGGCGATGGTGAAGGCCGAGGCGTACGGGCACGGCCTGGTGGAGGCGGGGCGCGCGGCGCTGGCCGGCGGCGCGACGTGGCTGGGCGTGGCGAAACTGGCGGAGGCGCTGGCGCTGCGGGACGCCGGCGTGGACGTCCGGACGCTGGTGTGCCTGGGCGTGCCCGGCGAGCCGTACGAGCAGGCCGTGGCGCGCGACGTCGACGTCACCGTGGGCGCGATATGGCTGGTGGACGAGCTGGTCCGGGCGGCGGAGCTGGCGGGGCGCCCGGCGCGGGTGCACCTGAAGGCCGACACCGGCATGACGCGGGGCGGGGCGCGCGGGCAGGACTGGCACGACCTGGTGGACGCGGCGCTGAAGGCGGAGGCGGCCGGGCACCTGCGGGTGGTCGGGGCGATGTCGCACTTCGCCTGCGCGGACGAGCCGGGCCACCCGTCGATCGGCACGCAGATCGGGGCGTTCACCGAGATGGTGGAGCACGCCGAGAAGGCGGGCGCGCGGTTCGAGGTCCGGCATCTGGCGAACTCGGCGGCGGCGCTGACGCTGCCGGAGGCGCGGTTCGACCTCGTACGGCCGGGTATCGCGACGTACGGGCTGACGCCGGTGCCGTCCCTCGGTACCTTCGGACTGCGGCCCGCGATGACGCTGGTCGCGGACGCGGCGCTGGTCAAGCGGGTGCCGGCGGGCAGCGGCGTGTCCTACGGGCACACCTACTTCACGGCGCGGGAGACGAACCTGGCGGTGGTGCCCGCCGGGTACGGGGACGGCATCCCGCGGCACGGCTCGAACGTGCTGGAGGTCCTCGCGGCCGGGCGCCGCCGGACGATCGCCGGGCGGGTCTGCATGGACCAGTTCGTCATCGACCTCGGTGACGACGAGCTGGCGCCGGGGGAGGAGATCGTGCTGTTCGGGCCGGGGGACCGGGGCGAGCCGACCGCGCAGGAGTGGGCGGAGGCGCTCGGCACCATCTCGTATGAGATCGTCACCCGCATCGGGTCCCGCGTGCCGAGGGCCTACCGGGGGCGGCAGGGGGCGTGAGCATGGACGTCAGGAACAGGCGGCGGATCGGCGTCGCCGGGGTCGTGGCGGGCGTCGGCGCGGCCGGGATCGGCGCGGCGGTGGGCCTGCGGCACCTCGCGGTGGGCCGGGTGCGGCTGCGTCCCGACCCGGACGCGGACGAGCCGTTCGGCGAGCTGCGCGGCCGGGAGCTGACCGTCCGCGCCTCCGACGGCCTGGAGCTGCACGCCGAGGTGGACGGCCCGGACGACGCCGGGCTCACGGTCGTGTTCTGCCACGGCTACTGCCTGAACCGCGACTCGTGGCACTACCAGCGCCGCGACCTGCGGGGACGGCTGCGGACGGTGTTCTGGGACCAGCGCAGCCACGGCCGGTCGGGGCGCAGCGACCCGGCCCACGCGACGATCGAGCAGACCGGCGAGGACCTGTACGCGGTGCTGCGGGCGGCGGTCCCGGAGGGGCCGGTGATCCTCGTCGGGCACTCGATGGGCGGCATGTCGATCATGGCGCTGGCGGACGCGCACCCGGAGCTGTTCGGGACGCGGGTCGTCGGCGTCGCGCTGGTGAACACCTCCTGCGGGGACCTCGCGGAGATGACGCTGGGGCTGCCGCTGGTGCTGGCGAAGGTCGTCCGCCCGCTGGCGCCGCGGACGCTGCGGGGCCTCGGGCGGCGCGCCGAGCTGGTGGACCGGGCCCGCGGGCTGGGCGCCGACCTGGCGTTCGTCGTCACCCGGAAGATGGCGTTCGCCGACAAGCACGTCAGCCCGACGGTGGTGGACTTCCTGGAGCAGATGATCAGGGCGACGCCGATCGACGTGATCGCGGAGTTCTATCCGGCGCTGATGGTGCACGACAAGGTCGCGGCGCTGGAGCCGCTGGGCCGGGTGCCCGTGCTGGTGCTGGCGGGCGGCCGGGACCGGCTGACCCCGCCGGAGCACGGCCGCCGGATCGCGGCGGCGCTGCCGGACGCGGAGCTGGTAGAGGTGGACGAGGCCGGGCACGTGCTGCCGCTGGAGTACCCGGGCGTGGTCACCGGCGGCCTGCGCCGGCTGGTCGAGCGCGTCCGGCCCGGCTGCGACGAGGACGAGGAGGAGCGCACGGCGTGAAGGGCGTGACGGCGTGAACGGCATGACGGTGACCGTCCCGACCGACCGGGACATGCGCGAGCTGGGGGTCCGGCTCGCCGGGCTGCTGCGGGCCGGGGACCTGCTGGTGATGACGGGGCACCTCGGCGCGGGCAAGACGACGCTGACGCAGGGGATCGGCGAGGGCCTGAAGGTCCGCGGGCCGGTGACCTCGCCGACGTTCGTCATCGCGCGGGTGCACCCGTCGCTGGCGGGCGGGCCGCCGCTGGTGCACGTGGACGCCTACCGGCTGGGCGGTTTCGCCGAGCTCGACGATCTCGATCTGGACGCCTCGCTGGCGGAATCGGTGACGATCGTGGAATGGGGAGAAGGGCTCGCGGAGGGCCTCGCCGACGACCGGCTGGAAGTGATCATTTCCCGCGGGGAGGGGCCGGGCGAGATCCGCGAAGTAAGGATCGAAGGGGTCGGTGATCGCTGGCGCGACCTGCCCGCCGACCTGGTCTGAGAAGGATCGGAGATCTTCCCCGAATTCGGTAAGTGCGCCCGGACCACTTTGCTGTGAGATGTCGTACTCTTTGCCGGAACGAACCTCACCTTCGCGACATATCAGAGATTTCCTCACAGCAGGAGTGGGATCCGGTGAGTGGCAGCCATCGCAGCGGCGACGACCGCACGGGGGACGGCGAGTACGCGCCGTACCCGGGACAGGACGGCCGCCGTGCCTCGGGCACGGGCGGCCACCAGGTGAGCACCGGGGGCTTCGAGAGCGGGCCGTCCGGCGGCTACCCCACGGGCGGTTACTCCACCGGCGGCTACCCGACCGGCCAATACCCGACGGGTGACTCCTCGACCGGCGGCTACCCCACGGGCGGCTACTCGACCGGTGGATACCCCACCCAGGGCGGCGACCGGTCCGGCGACAGCGGCCGCTACTCCACGAGCGGCGGCTACCCCACCGAGAGCGGCGGCTACTCCACGGCAGGTGGCGGCTACTCGACCGAGAGCGGCGGTTATCCCACCGGAGGCGGGGGCTCCGCGGCCGGAAGCGGACGCTACTCGACCGGCGGCGGCGCGTACGTGTCCGAAAGCGGCCGCTACCCGCCGGGCGGCCGCCCCTCCGGCGGCTACCCCTCGGAGAGCGGGAGCTACCCGATCGGCGACTACCGGACGGGCGGCAGCTACGAGACCGGCTCGGGCAGCGGCAACTACCCGGCCGACAGCGGCGGCTACTCGCGGCGGGACCGCTACGAAGCGGACAGCGGCGACTACCGCTCCGCCAGTGGCGGCTACCGCACGGAGGGCGGCGGCTCGCGTTCGGGCAGCGGGGGATACGCGTCCGGCAGCGGCGGCTACGCCTCTGAGAGCGGGGGATACGCATCCGGAAGCGGCGGCCACCGCGCGGGAAGCGGCGGCTACCGGTCCGGCAGCGGCAGCCACCGGGTCGCCCGCGAGCGCCGCGGCGGCCGGCGGGGTGCGATCCTGCTGGCCGCGGGCGGCGCCGTGGCGGCCTGCGCGCTCGCCGTGTTCGTCATCCTGCACGGCGTCGGCGGCGGCTCCGAGCACGGGACCGGCCAGGCCGTCGGCAGCGGCGCCGACAGCTCGCCGACCGCCGGCGGCGAGCGCTCCGAGGTGCCCGACTCCTGCTCCGTCGTCGCCGACGACCTGATCAACCGGCTCGCCCCCGGCTCCGAGCGCAACCCGGCCGACAACTACCAGAACAACGAGCAGCAGAACGGCTGCGTCTGGGGCGCCTACGCGGGCGACAACAAGCGCCAGCTCACCGTCGAGCTGCGCGCGATCGCCGGGACCGCCTCGCAGACCCCGACCGCCGTCGCGCAGGGCACGATCTCCTCCGAGCGCAGCGCCGACGAGTCCGGCAAGTCGCTGCTCGCCGGCCAGGAGCTGACCGAGAAGAGCGACCTCAAGGGCGTCGGCGACGAGGGCTACCTGGTCTACAGCGTCGACAAGGGGCAGGGGTCCGGCGAGGCGATCACCAACGTGCGGCTGGCGAACGTCCTGGTCACGATCCACTACTCCGGCTCCGACGGCGGCGACCCGCTGTCGTCCAAGGACGCCGGCGACGGCGCCACCGAGGCGGCCAAGACCGTCCTTCAGGCGCTCGCCAAGGGCTGAACCGGCCCCGCCCGACCGGCGGTGCACGGGCGCCGGGGGCGTCCGGGCCGTTCCGTCGCAGATGGGGACCGTCCAGGGCGGAGTCTGGACTAGGCTTACAACCCGTGCTGGTCTTGGCTTTCGACACCGCGACCGCCGCGATCACGGTGGCGCTTCATGAGTGGATCCCCGGCGAGGGCGCGCGGCGCCGCGGCCACGCCGAGGCCGTCGACCGGCGCCGGCACACCGAGCTGCTCACCCCGGCCATCAAGGCGGTGCTGGCGGAGGCCGGCGCGGCGCCCGACACCCTCAGCGCGATCGCCGTCGGCGTCGGCCCCGGCCCGTACACGGGCCTGCGGGTCGGGCTGGTCACGGCCCGCGCCATGGGCGCGTCCCTGAGCATCCCGGTGCACGGCGTCTGCACCCTCGACGCCATCGCCTGGGCCGCCGCGCGCGACGAGCCGTTCGCCGTCGCCACGGACGCCCGCCGCAAGGAGGTGTACTGGGCGCGGTACGACTCGTCCCGCGCGCGCGCCACCGAACCCGCCGTCGGCCCCGCGTCCGACGTCCTGGACGGCGCGCCCGAGGGCCTCCCCGTCATCGGCGAGGGCGCCGCCCTGTACCCCGAGGTGCTCGGCGAGTCCGGGCACGAGCCGCTGCTGCCCACCGCGTCCGCCGTCGCGGAGCTCGCCGTCGCGCGGCTCGCCGGCGAGAAGGGCCCCGACCTGCTGCCGCCCGAACCGCTCTACCTGCGCCGTCCCGACGCGCGGGAGCCCGGCCCCCGCAAGAAGGTGACGCCGCGGTGACCGGCATGGCGACCGGCGTCGTGCTCCGCGGGATGACCCCGAAGGACCTGGCGGCCGTCCACCTGCTGGAGCAGGTGCTGTTCCCCGACGACGCCTGGAGCCCGCAGATGCTCGCCGACGAGCTCTCCGGGCAGCCGGACACCCGCCACTACGTCGTCGCCGAGGAGCCCGACGGCGACATCGTCGGCTACGCGGGCCTCGCCGCCGCGGGCGGGCAGGCCGACGTGCAGACGATCGGGGTCCGCGCCGACCGGCGCGGCGCCGGGATCGGCGCGGCGCTGCTCGCCGAGCTGATCGACGAGGCGTCCCGGCGCAACGCCGAGGCGGTGTTCCTGGAGGTCCGCGCCGACAACCCGCCCGCGCGCCGGCTCTACGAGCGGTTCGGGTTCTTCGAGGTCGGCGTCCGCAAGCGCTACTACCAGCCCGCCGACGTGGACGCGGTCGTCATGTGCCGCCGTCTGGAGCGCCGCCCGGTGGGCTTCACCAGGGGGAATTGATGATCCGCGAAGAGCCGCTGGTCCTCGGCATCGAGACCTCGTGCGACGAGACGGGCGTCGGCATCGTCCGCGGGCACACGCTGCTGGCCGACGCGATCGCCTCCAGCGTCGAGCAGCACGCCCGGTTCGGCGGCGTGGTGCCCGAGGTCGCGTCCCGCGCGCACCTGGAGGCGATGGGCCCGACCGTCGAGCGGGCCCTGAACGAGGCGCGCGTGACGTTCGACGACATCGACGCGTTCGCCGTCACCGCCGGCCCGGGCCTGCCCGGCGCCCTGATGGTCGGCGTCGCCGCCGCCAAGGCGTACGCGCTGTCGCTCGGCAAGCCGCTGTACGGCGTCAACCACCTCGCCGCGCACGTCTGCGTCGACCAGCTGGAGCACGGGCCGCTGCCGAAGCCGTGCGTCGCGATGCTGGTGTCCGGCGGGCACTCCTCGCTGCTGCTCGTCCCGGACGTGGCGGGCGACGTCCGCTCGCTCGGCAGCACCGTCGACGACGCGGCGGGCGAGGCGTTCGACAAGGTCGCGCGGGTCCTCGGCCTCGGCTTCCCGGGCGGCCCGGTGATCGACCGGATGGCCCGCGAGGGCGACCCCGCCGCGATCGCGTTCCCGCGCGGCAAGTACAACGACGGCACCTACGACTTCTCGTTCTCCGGCCTGAAGACCGCCGTGGCCCGGTGGGTGGAGGCGAAGGAGCGCGCGGGCGAGGCCGTCCCCGTCCCGGACGTCGCCGCGTCGTTCCAGGAGGCCGTCGTGGACGTCCTCACCCAGAAGGCCCTCAAGGTCTGCAAGGACAACGGCGTGCGCGACCTGCTGATCGGCGGCGGTGTCGCGGCGAACTCCCGGCTGCGCGCCCTCGCCGCCGAGCGCTGCGAGGCCGCGGGCGTCCGGCTGCGCGTCCCGCGCCCGAAGCTCTGCACCGACAACGGCGCGATGGTCGCCGCGCTCGGGTCCGAACTCGTCGCCTCCGGCCTCGCCCCGTCCGACCTGGACCTTCCGGCCGACTCCAGCCTGCCGATCGAGTCCGTCACCCTCTGAGGGCGGCCAGCAGGGCGTCGAGGTAGTCCTCGAAGAGGGGGACCTTGGCCTCGTCGACGATCCGGCCGTCGTCCTCGGGGAGCAGGTCGAGCAGGCAGCGGACGTCCCAGTACGGGTGGTGCGTGTAGCCGCCGGAGACCTGGTCGAACGATCCGAGGAAGCGGTCGGCGACTGGCACCCCGTAGCGGAGCGCCAGGGCGCGGCGCATGCGCGCGACGTCGACGGCGACGGGCCCCGACGAGGCGTCCGACCAGTCGACCACGCCGGTCAGCTTGCCGTAGGACCACAGCGTGTTGTCGGGGTGGTAGTCGCGGTGGACGAACCGGGCGGGCGCCTCGGGGGCCGGCCCGGCGGCGACCTCGAAGGCGCGCTCCCACAGCTGCGGGCGGAGCGCGTGCTTGGGCGGGAGCCGCTGGTCGAGCCGGTTGTAGGGGACGTACGGCGGCATCGTGGCCGCGCCGTTCAGCGCGTGCACGGGCAGCAGGGCGGCGGCCAGCTGGATGAGGTACTCGGGCAGGTCGTCGGGGGACGGGCGCGGCGGGTGGCCGGTCAGCCGGGTGATCAGCAGGGCGGGGACGTCGCAGTGCGCGCCGGACGGGTCGGCGGCGACGAGCTCGGGGGTCGGGATCTCGCAGCCGGCGAGCAGCGCGAGCGCGGCGATCTCGCGTTCGGGGGAGAACTCGGTGTCGCCGTAGGAGCGGCGGCCGGGGCCCGCGTCCAGGCCGGAGTCGCGCCCGGTCCACCGGCGCAGCACGAGCCGGTGCGCGCTGCCGGACGGCGTCTCGACGACGAGCGCGTGGTTGGCGTGCGCGGTGCCGCCGGGCAGCGGCCGCACCATCCGCACCTCGGCGCCCTCGCCGAGACAGCCCTCGACCCAGCGCAGGATGGCGTGGCCGGGCAGGGCGCCGGTCGGCAGGCACTGGGCCGGTGTGGGAGTCACGAGATCCATGAAAACGGATTCCGAAGGGTATTGGGAGTGATTTTGCGAAGACGGAACGTAACAAAATGCACGTCATCGCGGGGTCTTGGTGGAGGCTCTCCGGTCATCGCGCCGGTTACCCGGACGAACTCGATGGATCCGGTGGGGTATCCGAAGCCCTGGCCGAGGGGGCGGCGACGGCGCGGGACACGGCGCAGGGTGGGGCCGCGCCGCGACCCCACCCGACCCGTATCCCGGAGCCCGTACCCCGTCGCTCGTCCTCGCCGGTCCTCGTCGTCGCCCCTCCCCGCCGTCGCTAGTCCTTGCCGTCGCGGCGGGGGCGCAGGAGGGCCTCGGCCAGCGCGAGCATCGTCTCCTCCAGCGTGGACAGCCGCTTCAGCACGTCCTCGTGCACCGCGTTGACCTGCTTCGACACATCGTCGTGGACGCCGTCGACCTTCCTTCCGACCTCGTCCTGCACGTACGAGAACCGCTTGGCGAACTCGGCCTGCACCGCCTCGGCCCGGCGCGTCACCTCGTCCTGCACGCCGTCCACCCGGCGCCCGAACTCCTCCTGCGCGCCGCCGACCTGGCGGGCCATGTCCTCCTGCATCCCGGCGACCTGCTTGGCGACGTTGTCGTTGATGGCCCCGACCTGCCGGCTGACGTCCTCGTGGATGTCGCCGATCCGCTTGCCGAAGTCGTCGTGCACCCCGCTGACCTGCCGCACCACCTCGCTGTGCACGGACTCGACCTGCTTGGTGACGTCGGTGTGCACCGACTCCACCCGGCGGGACACGAGGTCGACCTGCGCGGTGAACTCCTCCAGCGCCACGTCGACGCGCTTGGCGACCTCCTCGTGGATGCCCTCGATCCGCTTGCGGACGTCGTCGTGCACGTCCTCGAACCGGCGGGAGAACTCGTCCATGCGCCGGGCGACGTCGCTGTAGGCCGTCTCGGCGATCTGCGACATCGTGGCCTTGACCTCGTCGCGGTCCGGCCGGGCGCGCAGCTCCTCGATCAGCGGGTCGACCGCGTCGGCCAGGTGCTTCTCCAGCGCGTCGAACCGGTCGCTGTGGTCCATCGGCGGGCGCCGCGCCAGCTCGCCCAGCACCCGGTGCATCTCGGCGATCTCCAGCGTGGCCGGGAGCCGCGCGATGCGCTCGCCCACGCCGTCGATCCGGCCGTCGATGCTCTCGAACCGGCCGTCCAGACCCTCCAGCTTGCCCGACACGCCCTCGAGGCGCCCGTCGACCCCGTCCAGCCGCCCGTCCAGCCCGTCGAGGCGGCCGCCGACGCCCTCGACCCGGCCGTTGACCGCCTCGAGACCCTGCTCCATCCGCTCGGCCATCTCCCCGAGCGACTGGTCGACCCGTGCCGTGACGCCGGTGATCGAGTGCTCCAGCCGCTCGGACCGGTGCCCGAGCTCGGCCAGCGACTTGTCCAGCCGGTTGAAGCGGACGGACGCGGCCTCCATGCTGCCCTGGAGCTTGTCCAGCCGCTTGGTCATCTCCTCCATGCGCTGCGACGCCTGCTGGGTGGCGTCGGTGATGTGCTGCGCGGAGTCGAGGACGGCCTGGATGCGGGTCAGCCCCTCGTCGACGTTCTCGGCGACGACGCCGACGTCGGCCCACAGCGCGGGGAGCTCGGCGACCGGCTTGACCCGCTCGCCGAGGCCGTCGATGTGCTCGGCCAGCCCCTCGGCCCATTCGGGGGGCTTGCCGACCAGCTCGTCGACCTGGCCCCGCACGCTGTCGAGCTGCCCGGTCAGCCCGCTGAGCTCGCGCTCGCGGACCTCGCGGAGCAGCCACTCCATACCCTCCAGCCGCTGGCGGATCTCGTCCAGGACCTGACCCTGTGAGCGCTGTTCATAGACGTGGTCCTGCGCCGCACGGGCGAGCAACTCCCGCATCCGATCCGAGACCGGTTGACCCCCCGTCTGCAGGAAGTTGTGATTCGTTTCCACCCGATGCTCCTTCGTGTGCCGGACGCGTCGAAATGGCGCACGGCAATGAATCGTGAAGTCGCCACTGTAGTGCGTGTGAAGCGCCGCTATAACGGGTAGCAGGGAACGTCGCGGGTTCTGCGGAATGCGCCTGTTATCCCGATGGTGTGAATTGACGTTGACCACCGTCCATAAGGTGATTTCCGCGGTTTGAGGGCTTCGGGGTGATTGTGGCGGTCGGTTCCGTCACCGCGCCGGCGCCCGGACGCCGCCGGAGCGCCTGCGGCGGGGGCTCTGTCCGTACATCTCGTCCAACATCGGCAGTTCCCGAGCCGCCCGTCCGGCCGGGCGCCCCGGCGCGGGGACGTCCGGCCGGGCGCCTCGACGCCCGGCCCGCGGCCATTTCAGGCCGGCATTCGTGGGAGCCCGGAACCCGATCGCTGAACCTGCCTTGGTGTTTTGCCGTCCCTGGATGTGGCCGTGCCGTTTCGCCTGCCGCCGCACCCACCTTGCCAGGCGCCCGGAATCCCTGGTGAACGCAATACAGAAAAGCGCCGATGATTTGCACGGGCATGGTGCGTCCCACGGACGTCCTTGGCGTTGCGGTGCCGTGCGGAGATCTTTGGACCGTTTAGCGGGCGCGGCCCGCCCTGGGCGGGTCGGCGTCCGCCGTCCCGGGCCGCGCGACGGGCCGGGCGAGCAGCGCGACCGGGTCCCGGCCGACCCGCGTCACCACCACCGTGGTCTCGGTGGCGCCGTACCCGGGCCGCCGCCCGCCGAAGCCGAGGTCCCGGCGGAGCCGGTCCACGTCGACCGCCGACCCCCGCTTCTTGACCGTCAGCACGCCGGTCCCGAGGCGCCGCAGCTCGGCCTTGAGGCGCTTCACCGAGAACGGCAGCACGCCGTCGATCTCGTACGCGGACGCGAACGGCGTCGGGCGCAGCTCGTCGGACGTGACGTAGGCGATGTGCGGGTCCGCGAGCCCGCCGCCGACCAGGTCCGCGACCTCGGCGACGAGATGCGCCCGGATGACGGCCCCGTCCGGCTCGTAGAGGTAGCGGCCCCAGGGGCGGACGTCCGGATCGCCGAGCCCGGCCGGGACCAGCGTGGCCGCCTCCCCGCCGGACGGGTCGCCCGAAGGGGCGCCCGAGGGGGAGCCCGAGGGCAGGAGTGTGGCGCGGCGTCCCACGTCCCCGGCGAGGCCGCCCAGCCACAGGGCGGCCTCCTTCACGTCCCCGCCGACCGACACCCACTCCGCCTCCGCGCCGTCCGGCACGGCCTCGTGCGGGATGCCGGGCGCGACCTTGACGCACGCGGCCGGCGCCCGTCCGGCGAGGCCGAGGACGGCGTCGAGCGGCGGCTCGTAGGAGCGCGGGTCGAAGACGCGGCCCCGTGCCGTCCGGCGGCCGGGGTCGGCGAACACGGCCGCGTACCCGTCCGGGTCCTCGTCCAAGGCGTCGCCTACGCGCACGCGCACGAGGCCGTCCAAGCCGAACGCCGTCACGTTGGCGCCGGCCACCTCGGCCGTCAGCGGATCGCGTTCAACGCCGTCGCCCGTCAGACCCACTCGGGAACGCGCCATAAGGTCGGCACCGATGCCGCACCCCAGTTCCAGTACGCGCGCGCCTGCGGGCAGTCCCGAGGCGAAGCGTCGCGCGCGATGCGCCGCCACGCTCGCACGCGTGGACTGCTCCAGGCCCGCCTGGGTGAAGTACATGCGGCCCGCGTCGGAACCGAACTTCGCCTCGGCGCGCCGCCGGAGCCGCACCTGCGTCAGCGCCGCCGCCACGAGGTCCGCCCCGTGCCGCTCGCGCAGCCGCGACGCCGTGCCGAGCAACCCGGCCTCCGAGATGTCTGCTTCGCCCGCCTCTGCCAGAAGTGCCTGGCCGGCGGGGGTGAGCAGCTCCCGGAACGACGCGATGTCCATGCCTGGACCGTACCGAGCGCGGCGCCCGGGTGATCCGCGGGTGAACGCGCCGGAACGCCGCGGGCCGTGCCTCCGTGTCCGTGTTGACGGGCCAACGGGCACGGCATAGTCTCACTGACTGGCACTCTCAATGCGAGAGTGCCAACACAGCGACAAGGTCGGTCTGGCACCCGCGACGACAGGCCGGTCCAGGGTCGCCTCTCTGTCACATGTGCCGGCGGCCTGCCATGGCCGCCGAGGACCAATCGAAGGGGAGGTCAGATCGTGACGACCGCCACCAAGGTTGTTCTCAAGCCGCTCGAGGACCGCATCGTCGTCCAGCCGCTTGAGGCCGAGACCACCACCGCCTCCGGCCTGGTGATCCCGGACACCGCCAAGGAGAAGCCGCAGGAGGGCACCGTCCTGGCCGTCGGCCCGGGCCGCGTCGACGACAAGGGCGAGCGCGTCCCGGTCGACGTCAAGGTCGGCGAGGTCGTGCTCTACAGCAAGTACGGCGGCACCGAGGTCAAGTACAACGGCGAGGACTACCTCGTCCTCTCGGCCCGCGACGTGCTCGCGGTCATCGAGAAGTAATCACCGAGACGTGATGCGCCCGCCCCGGCCCGCGCCGCCCACCGGCGGGGCGGCCGGGGCGGATCGCGTGACATAGGAGTTAACCCCATGGCGAAGATCCTGGAGTTCGAGGAGGACGCTCGCCGGGCTCTTGAGCGCGGCGTCAACGCTCTCGCGGACGCCGTCAAGGTGACGATCGGCCCGCGCGGCCGCAACGTCGTCATCGACAAGAAGTTCGGCGCGCCGACCATCACCAACGACGGCGTCACCATCGCCCGCGAGGTGGAGCTGGAGGACCCCTACGAGAACCTCGGGGCCCAGCTCGCCAAGGAAGTGGCGACCAAGACCAACGACATCGCGGGCGACGGCACCACCACGGCGACCGTCCTCGCCCAGGCCCTCGTCCGCGAGGGCATCCGCAACGTGGCCGCCGGCGCCTCGCCGCTCGGCCTCAAGCGCGGTATCGACGCGGCCGCCCAGCACGTGTCCGACCAGCTCCTGAAGTCGGCCCGCGAGGTCGACGAGAAGGGCGAGATCGCGCACGTCGCCACCATCTCCGCCCAGGACGCGCAGATCGGCGAGCTGATCGCCGAGGCGTTCGACAAGGTCGGCAAGGACGGCGTCATCACCGTCGAGGAGGCCCACACCATGGGCCTCGAGCTGGAGTTCACCGAGGGCCTCCAGTTCGACAAGGGCTACCTGTCGCCGCACATGGTCACCGACCCCGAGCGCATGGAGGCCGTCCTGGAGGACGCCTACGTGCTCATCGTGGACGGCAAGATCTCCAACGTGCAGGAGTTCCTGCCGCTGGCGGAGAAGGTCGCCCAGACCAAGAAGCCGCTGCTGGTCGTGGCCGAGGACGTCGAGGGCGAGGCCCTGGCGCTGCTCGTCGCCAACAAGATCCGCGGCACCTTCACCTCCGTCGCCGTCAAGGCGCCGGGCTTCGGCGACCGCCGCAAGGCGATGCTGGGCGACATGGCCACCCTCACCGGCGGCCAGGTCGTCAGCGAGGCCATCGGCCTCAAGCTCGACTCGATCGGGCTCGAGGACCTCGGCCGCGCCCGCCGCATCACCGTCACCAAGGACGCCACCACCATCGTCGACGGTGAGGGCTCCGCGGACGAGATCACCGCGCGGGTCAACCAGATCAAGGTCGAGATCGAGAACTCCGACTCCGACTGGGACCGCGAGAAGCTGCAGGAGCGCCTGGCCAAGCTGGCCGGCGGGGTCTGCGTGCTGCGCGTCGGCGCCGCCACCGAGGTGGAGCTGAAGGAGAAGAAGCACCGCCTGGAGGACGCCATCTCGGCGACCCGCGCGGCGATCGAGGAGGGCATCGTGTCCGGCGGCGGCAGCGCGCTGGTGCACGTGGCCAAGGAGGGCTTCGACGCCCTCGGCCTGTCCGGCGACGAGGCCACCGGCGCGGACGCGGTGCGCCGCGCGCTGGTCGAGCCGCTGCGCTGGATCTCCGAGAACGCCGGCCAGGAGGGCTACGTCGTCGTCTCCAAGGTGCAGGAGCTGCAGCCGGGCCACGGCTACAACGCCGCCACCGGCGAGTACGGCGACCTGATCGCCCAGGGCGTCATCGACCCGGTCAAGGTGACCCGTTCGGCCGTCACCAACGCCGCGTCGATCGCGGGCATGCTGCTCACCACCGAGGCGCTCGTCGTGGACAAGCCCGAGGAGGAGGAGCCGGCGGCCGGCGGCCACGGGCACGGCCACGGCCACGGTCACTGATCGTCCGTTCTCGGCGGGCGTGCGGCTCGCCCGCCGCGGAGATCACCGAGGCCCCCGTCCGTCACCGGGCGGGGGCCTTCGCCGTTCCTCCGCCGCCGTTCCTCCCCCGCCGTTCCTTCCCTCCCGCCGCCGTTCTGTCCGCGCGGTGAGGAACACATCTCTCTCCGCATGGGGGAGGGCCGCGCCGCCACTCTGGGCACTGGAGTGACAGCAATGCGTGGTATTTCCGGGCTCGTCCCCGCACTGTGACCATTCCGTTGCCGACGACAGTGGCGACACGCCCGGCGGTGCTGGGCATCATGCTTGACGTGACCGAGGGAAGCTACGCCGGGACCATGACCGCGCGCGCTGTCGAACCCTCGGGGGGACCGGCCCCTCCGCCGCGCCACGACACCGGCCGCCGCATGCGCGTGCTCCGCGCGGCGAACGAGGGCGACGGCGACCTCCGGGAACTCGCCAACCTCGCCGTGCAGGGCGATCCGGGCGCCATCGAGGTGCTCATCGGCGAGGTCCGCCCGATGATCGTGCGCTACTGCCGCGCGCGTCTCGGCCGGGTCTCCGGGCAGTACCACATCGCCGACGACGTGGCCCAGGAGGTCTGCATCGCGGTGCTGTCGGCGCTGCCCCGCTACCGCGACATGGGGCGCCCGTTCGCGTCCTTCGTCTTCGGCATCGCCTCGCACAAGATCGCCGACGCGCTGCGCAGCGCGGTCCGCGCGGCCGTGCCCACCGAGGACCTGCCCGACGGCCCGGACGACCGTCCGGGACCCGAGGAGACGGTGGTCCGCTACATCGAGGCGCAGCGCGCCCGCGACCTGCTCACGCGGCTCCCCGACCACCAGCGCGAGCTGGTGCTGCTGCGCGTGGTGGCGGGCCTGTCGGCGGAGGAGACCGGTAATGTGCTGGGCATGTCCGCGGGGGCGGTACGGGTCGCGCAGCACCGGGCCCTGGCCCGGCTCCGCGCGATGGCCAGAGAGGAGTCGATCGCTTGACGGAGCGGAGCCCTGGCGCCCCGGATCCGGTCGGGCCTTCGAACTCCGGCGGGACCCGCGAGCCGGGGAGCCGGCCGCCGGCCCCGGCGGTCACCCTGCTCGCCGATCTCGGCGCGGTGCGCCGTACCGACGCGCTCATCGACGCGCTGGCGGCGCGGCGCGCTGCCGGCTCCACTGGCCGTCCCGCGGCTGACCGCGCCGCCGGCGAGAAACGCGCCGCCGGCGAATGCGCCCGCGCCGCCGACGGCGACGAGGGCTCGGCCGACCCCGCCGTCCGGCTGCTGCGCGCGCTGATCGCGGACGTCGACGACCAGGACCCCGGACGCGACGCCTCCGGCC
>NZ_JBEYYT010000201.1:0-16392 GCF_040645715.1 Spirillospora sp. NPDC046719
CGTGGGGCCCGCCCGCCGCCCCGATCGCCGCCCGGGGCGGCGCCCGCGCCCCCGACGACCTGCGGGCCCGGGGCCGCAGCGGCGCGCTGCCCGGCCCGTACGGCATGGCCGCGCACGCCCGCGACTGCGCGGCCGTCCTCGACGCGCTCGGGATGGACCGGGCGGTCGTCGCCGGGCACTCGATGGGCGGGTTCGTCTCCCTGGTCCTCGGCGACCTGTATCCGGACCGGGTGGAGCGGATCGTGCTGGTCGACGGCGGGCCGCCGCTGCCCGTCGCGCCGGGCAGGACGCCCGCGGAGCAGGTCGCGGACACCATCGGCCCCGCCGCCGCCCGGCTGCGGATGCGGTTCGCCGACCTGGAGGCCAACCGCGACTTCTGGCGCGCGCACCCCGCCTTCACGGTCTGGACGCCCGCGATCGAGGCGTACGTCGACTACGACATGACCGGCGAGGAGCCGGAGCTGCGCAGCCGGGTCTCGCTGGACGCGGTCACCGAGGACTCCGCCGACCTGCTCACCGGGGACGCGCTCGCGGGCGCGTGGCGGCGCCTGCGCCGTCCCGCGGAGATGCTGCGGGCCGGGCGCGGGATGCTCGACCAGCCGGTGCCGCTGTACCCCGATCCCGCGCCGATCGCCGAGCGCGTCCCGGTCCGCACCCTGCCGGACGCCAACCACTACACGATCCTGCTCGCCGACGGCCCGGCCGCCGAGGTCGCCGCGGCCCTGTCCCGGCCCGCCTGATCCGGCCTGCCTGATCCGGCCCGCGCGATCCCGGCGGCGCCAGCTTCGAGGATGACCCTCCTGACATACCGACCGGTCGGTATTAGGGTGGCGATGATCGTGGCATCGCGGGGCGGACGCCTCCGCCGTCGAGGGAAGGCGCGCATGACGGAACCGCACGAGCTCACCGCACTCGAACAGGCCGCGGCGGTACGGGCGGGCGAGGTCTCCCCGGCGGAACTGGTCCGCCACTACCTGGACCGCGCCGAGCGCCTGAACGATCGCTACGGCGCGTTCATCACCGTCACCGCCGACCAGGCGATCGCGCGGGCCGAGGCGCTGTCGAACGGAGCGGCGGCGAGCCAGCACACCACGCCGCTGTTCGGAGTGCCCACCGCGGTCAAGGACCTGACCCCGACCGCCGGCGTCCGCACCACCTACGGCTCCCGGGCCTACGCCGACCACGTCCCGGACCGCGACGCGCACCTCGTGACGCTGCTGCGCCGCGGCGGCATGATCAGCCTCGGCAAGACCAACACCCCCGAGTTCGGGCTCTGCTGCTACACCGACAACGACCTGGCGGGCCCGGCGCGCAACCCGTGGGACCGCGCCCGCGCCGCCGGCGGCTCCAGCGGCGCCGCGGCCGCCGCCGTGGCGCTCGGCCTCGCGCCGGTCGCGCACGGGAGCGACGGCGGGGGCTCCATCCGGATCCCCGCGAGCTCCTGCGGGCTCTTCGGGCTCAAGACGTCCCGGGGCCGGATCAGCGCGGGACCGGACGGCGCCGACGTGAGCGGCCTCGCCGTCCAGGGCCCGCTGGCGCGCACCGTCCGGGACGCCGCCGCGATGCTCGACGTGATGGCGGTGCCGATGCCCGGCGACCCGCACTGGGCCCCGCCGCTCCCGGACGGCGAGACCTTCCTCGGCCACGCCGGCCGCGAGCCCGGACGGCTGCGCATCGGCCGCTACGCCAGGCCCGCCGCACCGGGCGTCGACGTCGACCCGGCCTGCGTCGAGGCGTGGGAGCACGCCTCACGCGTGCTGGAGGGCCTCGGGCACGACGTCGAGGACATCCCGACGCCCTTCGGCCCCGAGGTCTCCGACCTCTTCGTCACCGTCTGGAGCGTGCAGTCGCTCGGCCCGGCCGTCGAACCGGACGCGGAGGAGGCGCTGCGCCCCGTGACCCGAGCCTGGCGCGCGTACGGCCGCCGGATGGACGGCGCCGCCTTCGCCGCCGCGATCGGCGGGATGCAGCGCGCCGCCCGCGCGTCCATCGAGGCCACGGCCCGCTACGACGCCGTCCTGACGCCCACGCTGGCGGCGCTGCCGCAGCCGGTGGAGTTCTTCGACGAGAAGGACACCGAGCCGCTCGACAACCTGCGCAGGCAGAGCGCGTTCAGCGCGTTCACCAGCGTCTACAACATGACCGGCCAGCCCGTCGCCAACCTGCCGCTGCACCGCACCGGCGCCGGCCTGCCGGTCGGCGTCAGCCTGGTCGGGCGCCCGGCGGGAGAGGCGGCGCTGCTCGCGCTCTGCGCCCAGGTCGAGGCGGCCGACCCGTGGATCCGGCACCGCCCGCCCGAGTGGTGACGCCCGGCGTCCCGCGCGCCGCGGCCGGTCAGACGGGGAGCCGCCCCCAGACCTCGTCGAGCGCGAGCCGCAGGGCGCCGGTGAGGACGGTGTCCTCGGCCAGGCCGGAGAACTCGACGGCGGGCGGGGTGAGGGTCAGCCCGCCGAGGTGCCGGGTGATGGCCGTCAGCAGCACCGACCCGGCGCGGGCGACGCCGCCGCCGATCACGACGGCGTCGGGGGCCAGCACGAGCACGGCCGGGGCGATGGCGTGCGCGAAGGACGCGGCCACCTCGTCGACGACCTCGACGGCCGCTTCGTCGCCGCCGGCGGCCGCGGCGAAGACGGCGGCCGCGTCGAGCCCGTCGGCTCGGAGGGCGGTGCCGGGGCGGTAACGGGCGGCCCGGCGGGCCCGCTCGGTGATGGCCTCCGCGCCGATGGCCCGCTCAAGGGGCCCCCGGCCGTCGCCGGTGTCGGGGACGTCGCCGGGCGGCCGGATGAAGCCGATCTCGCCGGCGGACCCGGTGCCGCGGTGCAGCCGGCCGCCGATCACGACGCCGGCGCCGAGCCGCTCGCCCCACTGCACGGCGAGCAGGGTGCCGGCGCCGCTGCGCTCCCCGGCGACGGCCAGCGCCGCGAGGTTCGCGTCGTTCTCCACCTGGACGGGGCAGCCGAAGCGGCCCCGGAGGTGCTCGGACAGGTTCACCGACGTCCAGCCCGGGACGCTGGGCGCCAGCAGGATCCGGCCGGACGCGGGGTCGACGATGCCGGGCGTCGCGACGACCACGGCGGCGATCTCGTCCGCGCCGAGCCCGGCCTCGGCGAGGGCGCGTCCCACCGCCTCGTCGACGACGCCGAGCAGCCGTCCGGCCCCGGTGTGGTCGACGGGGAGGCGGACGGCGGCGAGGCGGTGGGCGGCCAGGTCGTCGATCCCGGCGCTGACGGTGTGCGGGCCGACGTCGAGGCCCAGCACGGGGGCGGCGCGGCCGCGCAGCGAGACGCGGACCGCGGGGCGGCCGCCCTGCGGGGACGCCGCGGCCGGGTCGTGCTGCTGCAGCCACCCCTCCTCGACCAGGTCGTCCACCGCCTGGCCCACGGTGGGGCGGGTGAGCCCGGTCAGCCTGACCAGCTCGGCCAGCCGCACGGGCTCGGGCGCGCAGTCGCGCACCGCGCGCAGCACGGCGGCGGTGTTGAGGCGGCGCAGCACCGGGGTCCCGACCGCCCGTTCGTCTCCCATCGCCCCTCCGAAAGATCGTCCGGACCCCTTGACCGGAGGGCCCCGCGCATCGATTATGAACTTCGTCCTGGTATTGCAAGGACTTTAACAAACCCCCGCGCGGTGGAGGTTCCGCCATGGTGTTGAGCCGTAGACCGGACAGACGACAGGCAAGACCACGGGGCAGACGACGAGACGCCGGGCGGCGCTCACGGGTGCTCGCCGTCGCGGTGGCGGCGGCACTCGCGGTGCCGTTCGCCGGGGCGGTGCCGCCGGCGGCCGCCCGGACCGGCCCCGCCGGGGCACCGGCCGCGGCGCCGCAGACCGGGCCCGCGGCGCAGGCGCTGGAGCGGATCCTCGGCCGGCAGCGGGCCGCGCAGGTCACCCTCCAGACGATCGGGAAGGGCACCGGCGCCGACCGGTTCCGCATCTCCGCCGCCGGCGGCCGGCTGGTGATCGCCGGGACCTCCCCGGCCGTCCAGCTCACCGGCTTCGGCTGGTACCTGCGCAAGGTCGCGCACGCCGACTACGCGATCGGCGGGGCGCAGCTCGACCTGCCCGCCCGGCTGCCGCTGCCGGCCGCGCCGATCGAGGAGGACGCCTCCGTCGCGCACCGGTTCGCGCTCAACGACACCAACGAGGGCTACGCCGGCGCGTACCTGAGCTGGGACGAGTGGCAGCGCCGCATCGACGCCCTCGCGCTGCACGGCGTCAACGAGGTGCTGGTGTACGAGGGCCAGGAGGCCGTCTACCAGCGGGCCTTCCAGCGGTTCGGCTACAGCGCCGAGGACATGCGCAAGTGGATCCCGCAGCCCGCCCACCAGGCGTGGTGGCTGCTGCAGAACATGTGCTGCACCGGCTCGCCGATCTCCCAGCAGCTGATCGACCAGCGCGCGGCGCTCGCCCGGCGCATCGTCGACCGGCTCCGAGAGCTCGGCATCACGCCCGTCCTGCCCGGCTACTACGGCACCGTCCCGACGGACTTCGAGACCCGCAACCCGGGTGCGAACACCGTCCCGCAAGGTACGTGGAACGGTCTAGAGCGTCCCGACTGGCTCGACCCGACCGGGCCCGAGTTCGGGAAGGTCGCGGCGGCGTTCTACCAGGCGCAGACCCAGCTCTACGGCCAGAGCACCATGTACAAGATGGACCTGCTGCACGAGGGCGGCAGGGCCGGGTCGGTGCCGGTGGGGCCCGCGTCGAAGGCCGTCCAGGACGCGCTCGAAGCCGCCCACCCGGGCGCGCTCTGGGTGATCCTCGGCTGGCAGAGCAACCCGCGGAAGGAGACCCTCGAAGCCGTCGACCGGTCCCGGATGTTCATCGTCGACGGCATCACCGAGCAGCCAAGCGTCACCGACCGCGAGACCGACTTCCTCGGCACCCAGTACGCCTTCGGCACGATCTGGAACTTCGGCGGCCACCAGAACTTCGGCGCAGGGCTCACCGTGTGGAACGCCAAGTTCCACGCCATGCGCACCAAGCCGGGCAGCGCGCTGAACGGCATCGCGCTGATGCCCGAGGCCATCGACAACAACCCCGCCGCGGTGGCGTTCTTCACCGACATGCCGTGGGAGGACGGGCCGGTCGACATGGACGCCTGGCTCTCCGAGTACGCCGCCGCCCGCTACGGCGCGGCCGACCCGCACGCCGTCGCGGCCTGGCGGATCATCGGCCGCACCGCCTACGCGTGGCCGGCGGGCAAGGACACCCGGCACGTGACCGCCCTGTTCGACGACCAGCCGAGCCTGAACGACACCGGCACGGCCCTCCAGTACGACCCCGCCGAGTTCGAGCGGGCGCTGCGCGAGCTGCTGCAGGTCGACCCGCGGCTGCGGCGCTCCGAGGCGTACCGCTACGACCTCGTCGACGTGGCCCGGCAGGTCCTCGCCAACCGCAGCCGTTCGCTCCTGCCGAAGATCCGCGCCGCCTACAAGGACGGCGACCGGGCCGCCTTCGACCGGCTCACCGACCGGTGGACGGCGGAGATCGGGCTCATGGACCAGGTCCTCGGCACCGACCCGAACTTCCTGCTCGGCACCTGGCAGAGCGAGGCCGCCCGCCAGGCCGCCGACCGGAAGGAGGCCGCGGCCCTCGACTACGACCTCAAGTCGCTCGTCACGCTGTGGCAGACCGAGAGCCCCGGCCTGCAGGACTACGCGCGCCGCGAGGTCAACGGCCTGGTCGGCGGCTACTACGGCGAGCGCTGGACGATGTTCTTCGACGAGCTGAAGCGCGCGATGAGGACAGGTACGCAGCCCAAGGAGATCGACTGGCGCGCCGTCGCCGAGAACTGGGCCCACGCCGGCACCCGCTACCCCGACCGTCCGCACGGCGACGCCTACCGGCTGGCCGCGCGGATCGCCGAGGAGCCCGCGGGCGCGCTGGCCCTCGCCTCCGACCGGAAGGGGATCACCGCGGGCGGCACCGTCCGCGTCACCGCGACCTACACCAACGAGTCGACGCTGAGCGCCGCGAGCGGCGTCCGGTTCGCGCTGTCGGCACCGCCCGGCTACACCGTCCGCGAGGCGGCCGCCCCGTCCGGAGCGGGCGATGTCGCACCCGGAGGGACCGCCACCTCGACGTGGACCGTGACGGCCCCCGCCGACGCCAAGCCGGGCGCGCTGCCCGGCCTGGACGCGACCGTGTCGTGGCGCAGCGGCAAGGGCGGGACCGAGCAGGCGAACGCGCACTCCCTGCTGATGGTCGGCGGAAGCACGATCGGCGCGCCCTACAAGACGGCGGCCTCCGCGCCCGCCGAGTACGCGCAGGACGGCGGGACGATCGGGATCGCCGCCGGCGGCGAGGACATCTGGGGTGCCACCAACGAGCTCGCCACCGTCTACACCGAGGGCGGCCTCGCCTCCGGGCACGCGGTGTCGACGAAGGTGACGCAGCTGGACGGCGCTTCGCCGTACTCCCGCGCCGGGCTGGTCGCCGCCGCCGACCTGACCAAGGCCGGGTCCGGCGGTTACGCCGACATCGCCGTCACGCCCGAGCACGGCTGCGTCTTCTCCTACGACGCCGACGGCGACGGCAGGCTCGACCACGTCACCGAGGTCGGCGGGTTCACCGCCGGCGACGTCCGGGTGCGGCTGCGCAGGGACGGCGACCGGATGACCGGCTCGTGCAGCTCCGACGGCGAGAACTGGACCGTCGTCGGCTCCGGCGCGGTGTCCGGCGCGTCCGGCGCCGAGGACGTCGGCATGTTCGTCAGCGCGGTGAACCGGCACACCGGCCAGGAGGCGATCGCCCGCTTCGACGGCGGCGTCACCGCCGCGCCGGACACCTCGCGCGACGGGTCCGGCGACCAGCTGCAGAGCCTGCGCAAGCCGGTGACGGCGCTGTCGTCGGAGGCCGGGCGGCCGCCGGAGGCCGCCAACGACGGCAGCCGCGCCAACTCGCCGTACTGGGGAGGGCAGCTGACCTACGGCGAGACGTGGTGGCGCGTCGACCTCGGCGCCGTCGACGCGGTGTCCCGCGTCAACGTCCGCAACTACGTCGACGGGACCCGCTACTACACCTACCGGCTGGAGGGCAGCCTCGACGGCGAGCACTGGTTCACCCTCGGCGGCCGCAACGGCCCCGCCCCCGCCACCGACGCGGGCGACACGATGAACACCGAGGCGAAGGCCCGCTACATCCGCGTCGTCGGCCTCGGCAACACCGCCAACTTCACCTTCCACCTCACGGAGGTCAGCGTGTACGGCACGCCCGTCGCGAAGACCTGACCGCCCGACCGGAGGGCGGGGCGCGGGACGGCCGGACCGTCCCGCGCCCCGCCTTCGCTGGTACGGGCCGCTCGCCGTTACGGGCCGCTCGCCGTTACGAGCCGCTCGCCGTTACGGGTCGTTCGGCGTCAGAGGTAGAGGCCGGTGCCGTGCTCGGGCCGCTCGCTGGCGATCGCGTGCAGGTCGCGCTCCCGCATCACCAGGTAGTTCTCGCCCTGGATCTCGACCTCGTACTGGTCGCCGGGGTGGAACAGGACGCGGTCGCCCACCTTGACCGTGCGGACATGGTGGCCGACCCCGCACACCTCGCCCCACACCAGCCGGTTGGCCTGCTCGACGGTCGCCGGGATCACGATGCCGCCGGTGCTGCGGCGCTCGCCGGCGTCCTTCTCGACCTTGATCATGACACGGTCGTGCAGCATCTGGACTTCGAACTTCGGGTCGGACACGCTGGAGAGTTTATCCGTCCCCGCGGGTGAGAGCGGACCACGAGCCCCGGATGATCTCCCGGAGGCCGGACCGCTCCGGCCGCCAGCCGAGTTCGGCGCGGATCGCGGCGGAGTCGCAGACCAGCACCGGCGGCTCCGGCTGCGGCGGCCGCCGCAGCGTCGGGACGGGCCGCCCCGTCACCTCCTCGACCGCCGAGACGACCTCGTGGACGGCCGTGCCCGCGCCGCCGCCGACGTTGTACACGCGGTCCTCGCCGGGGCCGACCGCCTCCAGCGCGGCGACGTAGGCGGCGGCGAGATCGTCCACGTGCAGGAACTCGCGGACGGCCAGCCCGTCGCCGTTGATCTCCAGCCGGGGCGCGCGGCCCGCCGCCACCGCGAGCGCCTTGGGGATCAGCCGGGTCTCGTCCGGGTCGATCCGATCGTCCACCGAGCCCGCGACGTTGAACGTCCGCAGCACCACCGCGCCGATCGCGCCCGTCCGGGCGTGGTACCGGACGGCCTGCTCGGCGGCCAGCTTCGACGCCCCGTACGGGTTGGACGGCGCGGTGGCCTCCGTCTCGGGGATCGGCTGCCGCTCGGGCGTCCCGTACACGGCGGCGGTCGAGCCGAACACCACGCGCGCCCCCGCGGCGGCGTGCAGGACGTTGACCGTGCCCTGCACGTTGGCGGTGAAGAAGCGCAGCGGTTCCTGGAACGACTCGCGGACGCGGGTGAGCGCCGCGAGATGGCACACCCCGTCGTACGGTCCGGACGGCAGCGAACCCGGGTCGAGGACGTCGCCGCGGACGGGCCGCACCCCGTCCGGGAGCGCGGCGTCCCGCCGGGTCAGCCCGTCGACGTCGTGCCCGGCGGCCGCCAGCCGCCGCGCCACCGCGTACCCGATGTAACCCGCCGCCCCCGTCACCAATACGCGCATGCGTCACAGCATCGCCGCAGGCGGGGTCGCGGCGCCAACCGCTGCCCGCTTCCGGCCGGGCATCGCGCGCGGCTAGGGCAGGTCGGTGACGCGCGTGTAGACGCCGGGGTAGCCGGGTTTGGCGCAGCCGTAGGCCCAGGAGGTGAGGGCGACGACGCGGCCGCCCACCAGCAGCGGGCCGCCGCTGTCGAACTGGCAGGTGTCGGCCTTCGGCGACCCGGCGCACGCCATGTCGGACGCGTCGTAGGAGCCGCCGTACGCCTTCTTGCAGGCGTCGTCGCCGGGCAGCGGCACCTGCGCGGAGCGCAGCCGGGTGTTGAACCAGTCGGACTCGGACGTGGTGCCCCAGCCGGCGACCACGCCGCTCGTGGCGGAACCCAGGGAGCCGAGTGGGACGGTCGGCCGGTCCACCCGCCGCGAGAGGGTGAGGACGGCGACGTCGTGGTGGCTGACCGTCTCGCCCTTGAAGGACGTCTCGCTGTACTTCGGGTGCAGCTTCACGGACGTGACGGACACGCTCTCGCCGCCGCCGCCGGACAGGTCGTCGCGGCCGAAGGTGACCTTGAGCAGGCCGGGGACACCGCGCAGCACCGACACGCAGTGCCCGGCGGTGAGGAGCTGGTCCGGCTTGATGAGGACGCCGCCGCAGAACTGGCCCGCCGGGCGCACGAAGAAGACCGGCGAGCCGACGGCGGCGAGCCACGGGTAGGAGGCGGCGGAGGCGGGCGCGCCGCCGACCACGGCGGACGCGGGGGATGCGGCGAGGGGCAGGAGGGCGCCGAGGGCGGCCGCGGCGAGCGCGGCCGAGCCGAGGGCCCGGCCCGGCACCGCTCTCCGGGCGGGCGCCCGGCGGGGCGCCGCCCCCGGAGACGACGGGAGGAAGGGGGCCATTCCGGCAATGTAAGGGATCAGGGGAGGGCGCGCACGCCCTTCCGGCGCGGAGCCCGCGCCGGCAGCGGCCCGGTGGCGCCCGGATCCTCGTAGCGCGGGAAGGTCACGAGCGCGACCAGCGCCAGGACGAACCCGCCGGCGCGCAGCAGGAACGGCACGGCGTCCCGGGGCCACTCCTCACCGAACAGGACGGTGCTGCTGACGATGAGGTAGGTGCGGCCGATGACGGTCAGCACCACCGCGACGATCGCGACGCGGCAGCGCTGCAGGGCGATCTGCAGCTGCCCGAGCGCGATCGCGGCCAGCCCGAGCGTCAGGTACGGGTAGGCCGACTCCAGGACGGCGCGCAGGCTGCCGGTGTCGGCGTAGACGAGCGAGATGCCGCGGATGCCGGCCTCGGCGAGCCCCGCGCAGGCGCCCGCGCCGATGCCGTAGGCGACCCCGGCGAGCTTGCGGGCGTGCCGGCCGCCGGCGCGCCGGTCGCCGACCAGCCATACCAGCCCGGCGATGATCACGGCGGGCGCGCAGATCGCGAGCATCGTCCAGGGGGACTCGAGCGTGCCGACGAGCGTGGCATGCGCCGCCGGGCTCCCGTCACCGGTCGCCGACAGCCCGATCAGCACGGTCGCCAGCACGAACAGCGCGACGCTCGCCCACTCCCGGACGCCGAGCCGCTCGCCGAGGAACCACACGGCGTAGCCGACGAGGAACACCAGGCTGACCGCGAAGATCGGCTGCGCCACGGCGAGCGGCATCTGCTGGAACGCCACCACCTCGTAGCCGAGGCCGAGGAACAGCAGCAGCCCGCCGCCCAGCCACACCGGATCGGTGAGCATGAGCCGGGCGACGCGGAACGGGCGGCTTCCCCTCAGCGGCTCCATCCGGCGCGCGGAGACACGGAAGACGAGGAAGGCGATGTAGTAGACGGTGGTCGCGATCAGAGCGAGGGCGGCGTAACCCAGGTCGTGACCCATCGGGGTCCTCTCGGCGGATTGGGGGTGGGCGGAACCGGGGTTCCGCGCGCCTGAGAACCGCCGGATGTCCAACATGCCCCGTCGGACTCCGTGTGACAAGACCGTGACGCTTGACTACTTGATCAATCGTAGTGACGGCCCGTGTCGGACGAGAGCCGCGCGACCAGCCCGCGGGGCACCAGCCGGCTGAGCCCCACGATCGCCTTGTACTGCGCGCCGGGCACGCTGATCTGCACGCCGCGCCGCAGGTCGCGCAGTGCCGCGTCGACGACGTCGGCGTCCTTCAGCCACATGAACTCCGGCAGCCCGGACATGTCCATGCTCGCCCGCTGGTGGAACTCGGTGTGCGTGAAGCCGGGGCACAGCGCCATCACCCGGACGCGGCCCCGTGAGCGGCCCCGGATGTCGGCGGCCACGCCCTGGGAGAAGTTGACCACCCACGCCTTGGACGCGCCGTAGGTGCCGCGCGTCGCGAACGCGGCGACCGACGCGACGTTGACGATCCCGCCCCGGTCGCGCTCCAGCATCCCGGGCAGCGCCGCGTGGGTCAGCCGCAGGACGGCCTCGCAGTGCACCTTCAGCATCGTGATCTCGTCCGCCACCGGCACGTCGAGGAACACGCCGTTGTGGCCGAACCCGGCGTTGTTGACCAGCAGGTCGACGCCCTCGCGGGCGCGCTCCTCGGCGGCGGCGAGGCCCGCCTCGGTGGCCAGGTCGGCGGTCAGCGTCTCGGCGCGCACCCCGTACCGCTCGCGCAGCCCGTCGGCGGCCCGCTCCAGCCGCTCGGTGTCGCGGGCCAGCAGCACCAGGTCGAACCCGTCGGAGGCGAGGCGGCGGGCGAACGCGGCGCCGATGCCCGCGGTCGCGCCCGTGATGAAGGCGGTCGGCATGGCTCCGAGCCTAGCCTGCCGCCTACCGGGCGGTAACCCTCCGTGCGGTGAAGTGGCGGGGATCGGGGCGGCGGGTCGCGTTGCGGTAGGCGAAGGTGAACCCGGGCCAGTTGTTGACGACCCGGCCGTCTTCGGTCATGTACCAGCTCCGGCAGCCCGCCTCCCACACCGTCGTCCGCATCCGCTCCCGCATTTCGCGGGTGAACGCGTCCTGCACGTCGGGCTTCACGTCGATCCAGTCCAGGCCGTGGCGGCGGAGCGCCTCGACGCAGCCCAGCACGTACCGGAACTGCGACTCCAGCATGTAGATGATCGAGTTGTGGCCGAGGTTGGTGTACGGCCCGTACAGCAGGAACAGGTTGGGGAAGCCGCTGACGGTGATGCCGAGATGGGCCTGCGCGCCGTCCCGCCACGCCTCGTTCAGCTCCCGCCCGTCCCGTCCGACGATCTTCATCGGGGACAGGAAGTCGGTGGACCGGAACCCCGTCGCGTAGACGATCACGTCCACGTCGTGGTGCTCGCCCGCGGTCGCGACGCCGGACGGCGTGACGCGCTCGATCGGTTCGGTGACCAGCCGGACGTTCGGCCTGTTCAGCGCCGGATAGTAGGTGTCGGACAGCAGGATCCGCTTGCACCCCATCCGGTACCCCGGGACGAGCCGGTCGCGCAGCGCCGGGTCGGGGACCTGCTCCTCCAGGTGCTTGCGGAAGCCCTTCTCCATCAGCCCCATCAGCTTCGGGTACTTGACGAAGCCGAGGGCGCGCGACTCGAACATCGCGTAGATCCGGGCGCGGCTCAGCGCGTACGCGCCGGGCACCGTCCGCAGGACGGCCTTCTCCCACGCCCGGTACGGCCGGTCCGGCTTCTCGATCACGTAGGGCGCGGACCGCTGGAACAGCCGCAGCTCCGCCGCCTCCGTCGCGATCTCCGGGACGATCTGGATCGCGCTCGCGCCCGTCCCGACCACCGCGACCCGCTTGCCGCGCAGGTCCGTGCCGTGGTCCCAGCGGGAGGAGTGGAAGCTCGCGCCGGCGAACGACTCGCGGCCCTCGATCGGCGGCAGCGCGGGCCGGTTCAGCTGCCCGCACGCCGACACCAGCACCCGCGCGTCGAGCTCGCCGGTCGTCGTGGAGACCCGCCACAGCGCGGCGTCCTCGTCGAACCGCGCCTCGGTCACCTCGGTGCCGAACCGGATGCGGCCGACCAGGCCGTACTTGCGGGCGCAGTGCCACAGGTAGTCGAGGATCTCCGGCTGCGGCGGGAAGCGGCGCGTCCAGTCCGTCTTGCGCTCGAACGAGAACGAGTACAGGTGGGACGGGACGTCGCAGGCGGCGCCGGGGTAGGTGTTGTCGCGCCAGGTCCCGCCGAGGCCGTCCGCCCTCTCCAGGATCACCACGTCGTGGACGCCGGCCTCCCGGAGCCGGATCGCCATGCCGATCCCGCCGAACCCGCTTCCGATGATCACCACGCTGTGCGCCATGGGCCGTCCCGAATCTCGTTCTGTCCCGTTGTCCCGAGCGTAGGTGACCGGAAGGTCACTGACCAGATGCCCGCTCGCCGGTTTTGTCGGTCGCCCCTGCCACCCTCACGGCCATGCTCTACGACACCCTCGTAGCGGCGGCGCGCAAGGGCGACGCCCTCGACGACGTCCGCCTCGCCGCCCTGGCCCGCGCCCGCGCCCTCGTCGACCTGCTCGACCGGGCGCGAAGGAACTCCTGGGACGCCGCGAAGACCCCGGAGGAGTACGCGGCGTACGCCGCCGAGGACACGGCCGTCCGGGGCGACCTGGACCGCCGGCTGGAAGGCTGCGCGGGGGCCGACGCCAGAGCCGCGCTGCTGACCCTCATGCTGGCCATCTGCAACAACGACGCGCCGCTGTGGCGCCACCAGCGCGACATTTCCCGTCTGGCGGCGCGGACGGGCGGCTGGGCGGCCTCCGAGGTCGAGGTCCTGCTCGAATGCGCCGCCGAGTACCGCGACGGTTGGTTCGCGGAGACCCTGAAGCTCGCGCTCGCCGCCGTTGACGCGCTCGACGCCGAAGGGCGCCGAGCCGTGGCGCCGCGGCTCCGCCTCGCCCATGACGCCTTCATGGAGAGCTACGTCGGATCGCACGAGCGCCCGGCGATCGCCAAGCGGCTGCGCGCGCTCTTGGACGACGTCGGCGACTCCCTTCCGGCCGGTCTGGTCCCGAAGCACGACGCGTGGGCGGCGCCGCTGCGTGAGCATGTACGGAAGGCGATGGGCGGTGATGTGGCGTCGTTCATCCGGCACCTGGACGGGCTGTCGGCGCCGCGCCCGTCGCAGAAGTGGCGGCGGACGTGCGTCTCGCTCGCGGACGCGGCGGACGCGCGGACCGCCGTGGCCGAGTGCCTGCGCCTCCTCGCCCGGGACGAGCCCCTGTGCAGCCGGGAGCACGGCGGCCACGCCGGATGGGTCGGCGACCAGTACCACTACCACTACGTCGTCCACCAGAACCACGGGGATCTGGCGCGGGGCGTCGTCTGGGCGGCGACGCTGACCGGCGGTGCGGAGACGGTGCCGTTCCTGGGGGCGCTGGCGCTGCGCACGGGGTCGCACGGCGGCGAGGTCGCGCAGGATCTCAAGCTCGCGGGGGCGGCGATCAACGCGCTGGGCGCCGTCGAGGACGCCTCGGCGCTGGCGGAGCTGGGGCGCCTCCAGAAGAAGATCAAGGACCGGGCGCTGCGCAAGCAGATCGGCGCCGCGCTCCTGACCGCCGCCGAACGGCAGGGCATCACGCCCGAGCAGCTGGTCGAGCGCAGCGTCCCCGACCACGGGCTCGGCCCGGACGGCGCGCTGGAGCGCGCGCTCGGGGAGCACGTCGCGCGGATCGCGATCGAGGACGCGGCGACCGTCCGGCTCACGTTCACCGGCGCGGACGGGCGCGCGTCCAGGACGGCCCCGGCGGCGGTCAAGGACGGGTTCGCCGGCGAGCTGAAGGAGCTGAAGGCGCTCGCCAAGGAGATCCGGGCGACCCTGTCGGGGGAGCGGGCGCGCGTCGAGGCGATCATGTCGGACGGCGCGCGGTCCTGGCCGTTCGCCGAGTGGCGGGAGCACTACCGCGACCATCCGGTCACCGGGGCCGTCGCGCGCGGGCTGATCTGGGAGTTCCAGGGCGAGGACGGCACCTGGCGCGCCGCGCTGGGGAGCCCGGACGGCGGAGCGGCGAACGTCCGGCTGTGGCATCCGGCGCGCGCCGCGCTCGACGAGGTCCGCTCGTGGCGGGAGCGGGTCATGGACGCCCGGGTCCGGCAGCCGTTCAAGCAGGCGTTCCGGGAGATCTACCTGCTCACCCCGGCGGAGGAGGAGACCAGGACGTACTCCAACCGGTTCGCGGCGCACATCGTGCACTACCGGCGCCTGTACGCGCTGTTCAAGGAGCGGGGCTGGCAGAGCAACTTCCTCGGTTCCTACGACGGCGGCTACTCCGGGGAGGCGCGGGGCGAGTTCGGCGGCGGCACGTGGCGGGCGTGCTTCTACCACGAGCCGGCCGAGGAGGGGTTCGACTACGCGCCCGAGTACGCCGCGACCGACCAGGTGCGGTTCGAGCGCAGGCAGGGCCGCCGCTGGGAGGAGGCGCCGCTGTCCGAGGTCCCGCCGCTGGTGTTCAGCGAGGCGATGCGGGACGTGGACCTGTTCGTGGGCGTCACCTCGATCGCCGCCGACCCGGCCTGGACGGACCGGGGCGAGGACCGGTACGCCGCCTACTGGCGCGCGGCGACGTTCGGCGAGCTGACCGCGAGCGCGGAGGTGCGGCGGGCGGCGCTGGAGCGGATCCTGCCCCGCACGAGGATCGCCGGCCGGTGCTCCCTGGACGGGCGGTACCTGGTCGTCCGCGGCGACCTGCGCACCTACAAGATCCATCTGGGCTCGGCGAACATCCTGATGGAGCCGGACGGCGCGTACCTGTGCATCGTGCGGGGCGGCCGCGCGACGGGCGGCACGGTGTTCCTGCCGTTCGAGGACGAGCGGCTCTCGCTGATCCTCAGCAAGGCGTTCCTGCTGGCCGCCGACACGCGGATCACCGACGAGACGATCCTCCGCCAGCTGTCACCGTCGCGATGATCCTTACCGAATGGCCCGGCTCGGGCGGAACGATCTGCCAAGATCGCGACATGTTCGACGACCTCCGTGCGCACCTCGCCGCGCTCGACGGCCCGTGGCCCGCGAGGAAGCGGCCCACCGGCAAGCGGCCCGCGACGGCGTGGGCCGGACCCGCGGCGGCCCCGCCCCCCGACGACGGCGCGTCCGGCGTCCCCGAGCCCACCGGCGCCCCCGAGCCGGCCGGCGCACCCGACGTGCCCGCGCACGGCCTCGGCGGCGACGGCTCCCTCGCCCGCGACGTCGGCGGCTACCAGGCCGTCCTCACGATCGAGGACCCGCTGACCGTGCGGCTGGCCTACGTCGGCGCGGACGGGTACCCGCTGCCGACCGTCCCCGGGGCGCTGAAGGTCCCGCACGCCGCGGAGATCAGGGAGCTGAAGGCGCTCGCGAAGGGCGTGCGCGGCACCCTCGCGGGCGAGCGGGCCCGCGCCGAGGAGCTGATGGCGGCGG
Source organism: Spirillospora sp. NPDC046719 (assembly GCF_040645715.1). Taxonomy (NCBI): domain Bacteria; kingdom Bacillati; phylum Actinomycetota; class Actinomycetes; order Streptosporangiales; family Thermomonosporaceae; genus Spirillospora; species Spirillospora sp. NPDC046719. The sequence goes on from NZ_JBEYYT010000201.1 coordinate 15,925, forward strand.
ACGAGCGGTCCTGGCGGCACGGCGCGTGGCGGCGCGAGTGGCTCGACCACCCGGTGAGCGGCGCCGTCGCCCGCGGCCTGATCTGGGAGTTCCAGGACCCGGACGGGGTCTGGCACGCGGCGACGCCGGGCGAGAGCGTGCTGGTGACGGTGGACGGCCGGGCGCTGCCCGCGCCCGCCGACGGCGCGCGGGTGCGGCTGTGGCATCCGGCGCGGGCGCGGCCCGGCGTCGTGCGGGCCTGGCGGGACTTCGTGGTCGACAACCGGATGGTGCAGGCGTTCAAGCAGGCGTTCCGGGAGGTGTGCGTCCTCGCCCCCGACGAGGAGGGGGCGCTGCGGTCCGACCGGTTCGCGGGGCACATCGTCCGGTACGCGCGGCTGCGGGAGCTGTTCCGGGAGCGCGGCTGGCGGCCCGACCACCGCGGCCGCCTGCACGGCGGCGCCCCGCCGGCGGCGCGGCGCGTCCTCG
>NZ_JBEYYT010000202.1:0-16386 GCF_040645715.1 Spirillospora sp. NPDC046719
CGCGTCAGGATTCCTGACCGCCCCGACGCCGCCGAAGGTCCGGGCGGGCCTGATCCGGGCGCGGGGCGCCCCGGCGGGCGGGCCCGCGGTCGCCCCCGAGTCCGACCTGGGGGGCCCCCCGGGGGGGGGGCGCGCCCGGGCGGTTCCGGCTCAGGTCCGTTCGGCGTGCGGGAAGTGGGAGGCGAGCAGGTCGGGGGACTCGGGGCGGCCGTCCAGCACCCGGTTCGTCCGGTTGGTGACGCTCCAGCCGTCCGGGGTGCGGCGCAGCGTCCAGTGGTTGGCGGTGGCGCGGCGCAGCGTGAAGCCGTCCTCCTGGTGCACGATCATCAGCGTGTAGCCGACGGCGGTGGCCTCGTCGCCGGTCACGGTGACGTGCGGCGGCCCGACGAAGTGCGCGCAGCCGCCCGCGATCCACCGCCGGTGATTGCCGGAGCGGACCATCGCGTCGATCGCGGGGCGGCCGTCCATCATCAGCTCGTCCACGTCGTACACGCCGTCCTCGTCCCACAGGGCGGCGACGGCCTCGGCGCAGCCGCTGTCGACCAGCGGCCCGTAGGACAGGATCAGCCGGGTGATCTCCCGCTCGTCCTCCAGCGCGCGCAGCCGGTCTTCGAGGGCGGCGAGCCGGGACTCGACCTCGGTCACGGCGTGGTCCGTCACAGGGTGGTCCGTCACAGGGTGTCTCCAAAGGTCAGGCCGTAGGTGCCGGCGAGGTCGCGGAGGGCGGCGAGCTGCTCGCGGTAGTGCGCGGCCGACTCCGCCGCGATGCGGACGCCGGCGACGGTCGCGCCCGCCTCCCGCAGCCGGGCGAGCGCCGTGCCCGCGCCCTCCGCGTCGCCGATCGGGTCCAGCGGGCGGGACGGGCCGAGCACCACGTCGAAGCCGTCCGGGACGTCGGCCTCGGCGAGCATCTCGGCGAGCCGGGACAGCGGCAGCCCGAACGGCACCCAGCCGTCGGCGGCGAGCGCGCGGCGCAGGGAGCGGGCCGTGCGGCCGCCGATCCAGAACGGGACGTGCTCCTGGACGGCGTGCGGCTCGACGACCATGCCCGAGAAGTCGTAGTGCTCGCCGTGGTACTCCGGCACCCGCTTCCCCAGGGACGCCCGTAGCGCGGCGATGGCGTCGTCCGCGCGCGCGCCGCGTCCGGCGAACGGCGCGCCGAGCAGGTCGAACTCCTCTTCCAGGCTGCCGACGCCGAGGCCGAGCGTGAGCCGGCCGCCGCTGACCCGGTCGAGGGTGCCGTACCGCTTGGCGATCGCGAGCGGGTGGTGGTAGCCGAGCACGAGCACCTGGGTGGCGAGCCGGATCCGGGCGGTGCGGGCGGCGAGGTAGCCGAACGTGGCGAGCGGGTCCCAGTAGACGCCGCCGCGCTGCTCGGCCGCCTCGACCGGCACCGCGACGTGCTCGCTGCAGGTCAGATGGTGGTAGCCGAGCCGGTCGGCGGTCTCGGCGATCCGCCCGATCTCCTCGATGCCGGCGTCCCGCTCCCAGCCGCCGTGCCCGAGCGGCGGCTGCGCCACCACCGGCGTGACGATGCCGACATGCATCGCGTCCCCTCTCGACAGAAAAACGTTCTACTCGTGGCCCCGCCGTCGTCCGAGCTCCAGGCCGATGCCCGATGCTCCTGCGTGACCTGGCCTGACGCTACCCCTTCCGGTCCGCGCCAGGACTTGCTAGATTCCACTCAACAAGAATTCATTTCAGTCGTGTTCCCGGGAGGTGCGATGACCGAGACCATGGCCGCGCCCACGCGGCGCGATGCGCCGCCCTCGATGATCGAGCGGATGACGCTGATCCTCGACGCCTTCAACGGCCCGTCGGCCCGGCTCACGCTGGAGGACGTGGCCCGCCGCACCGGGCTGCCACGCTCCACCGCGCACCGGATCCTCGACCAGCTCGTCCGGCAGCGGTGGCTCGCCCACCACTCCTTCGGCTACGGCCTCGGCCAGCGCGCGCTCGGCCTCGGCGGCCAGGACGGCGGGCACGGCAAGATCCGCGAGGCCGCCGCGCCGTACCTGCACGAGCTGCAGGTCACCACCGGCCTCGTCGCGCACCTCGCGGTGCTGGACGGCGCCGAGGTCTTCTACCTGGACAAGCTCGGCGGGCGGCTCGCCGCCTCCGTGCCGTCCCGGGTCGGCGGCCGCGCCCCCGCGCACTCCACCGCGCTCGGCAAGGCGATGCTCGCCTGGCTGGAGCCCGAGCAGGTGGACGCGCTGCTCGGCACCGGGATCACCCGGCTGACCAGCCGCACCATCGGCGAGCTCGGCACCCTGCACCAGGAGCTGCACCGCGTCCGGCAGCGCCGCGGGCTGGCGTTCGAGCGCGGCGAGTCGTTCCCCGGCATCGCCTGCGTGGCCGTCGCGATCCGCGGCGCGGACGGCCCCGTCGCGGGGATCTCCCTGGTCGGCGACATCCACACGCCGCTGGAGAACGTCGCGCCCCTCGTCGTCACCGCCGCCCGCGAGACCTCGCAGGTGCTGTTCCCCGGCTCCGCGGCGGCGGGACGTCCCGGCGGCCGGACCCGGCGCGCGCACACCGACCGCCCCGTCCCGGAGCACACCTGGTCCGCCGCGACCATGAACCGGCTGCTCGCGGTGGACGGCCGCGGCGACTGGATGTGACCCGCTCATCCATGTGAACTCAGCCCCAGCCCCAGCGGTCGCCCTCGCCCCACGGGTCGGGGGCGAACGGCACCTCGGGCGGGTGCACGCCGAACCGGCTGCGGAAGAACAGCATCGGCCGGCGCCACACCCCGCCCGGGGCCTCGTGCACGCGGACCGACAGCACCCGGCCGATCACCACGTCGTGGTCGCCGGCCTCGTGCACGGCGTGGACGGCGGCGTGCACGTTCAGCAGGACGTCCCGGAGCTGGGGGGTGCCGTGCGGGGACAGGTCCCAGTCGAGCCCCTCGTACTTCAGGCCGCGGCTCGACCCGAACCGCGCGCACAGGTCGGCCTGCTCCTCGCCGAGGACGTTCACGCAGAACCGGCCGGCGGAGCGGATCCGGGGCCACGAGCGGCCGCGCCGGTCCGCGCAGAACAGGATCAGCGGCGGTTCGAGCGACACCGACGCGAACGACTGGCAGGCGAACCCGACGGGTTCGTCCCCGTCGAGCGCGGTCACCACGGTGACGCCGGTGGCGAACTCCGCCATCGCCCGCCGGAACTCCAGGGGGTCGGGGGAGTCCGCGGGCTCCGCCGGCCCGGTGTTCCCTGCTGCTTCTGCGGTGAGCGCTGGCTCTGCTGGCATGAAGTCACCTCGCGGCTCTCGGACGCTGTCGCCGGTCTCGATGCACCGGAACGTAGGCACGCGCGGCGCCGCGCGCGCCCCCTGATCCCAATGAGTGGAAGCCCGCGCCCGGCGAGCCGTCAAGAGGGCCCCCGGGCGGCCCCTCCGGCGAACGTCCCGCTGATCGGGAATCCACTGGACGGTCCTGACCAAACGCCCGTTAGGTTTCCGGCAAGCCACCCAGAAGGACTGAGAACATGCCCACGGAGCTGACCTACGAGTCGACATTGCGCGAACTCGCCACGGACCAGGGCGTCCTGCGCTATCACGAGGCGGGCGACGGCCCGCCGCTGCTGATGCTGCACGGCTCGGGCCCCGGCGTGACGGGCTGGCGCAACTTCCGCGGCAACCTGGCGCGGTTCGCCGAGCACTTCCGCTGCCTGGTGCTGGAGTTCCCCGGGTTCGGCGTGAGCGACCCGACCGACGAGCACCCGATGGCCGCCGCGTCCGGCGCCGCGATCCGCTTCCTGGACGGCCTCGGCCTCGAGCAGGTCGACGTGATCGGCAACTCGATGGGCGGCATCGTCGGCACCCAGATGGCCCTCGCGCACCCCGAGCGGGTGCGGCGCCTGGTCACCATCGGCGGGATCGGCCGCAACATCTTCAGCCCCGGCCCCGGCGAGGGCATCAAGCTGCTGATGGAGTTCACGGACAACCCGACCCGCGAGGGCCTCGTCCGGTGGCTGCACTCGATGGTCTTCAACCCGGGAATCGTGACCGAGGAGCTGATCGAGGAGCGCTGGCAGCAGGCCACCGACCCCGACACCCTCGCCGCCGCGCGGCGCATGTACTCCACGGCGGCGATGACCGCGAACTTCAAGATGCAGGCCCGCTCGCCCGAGCCGCCCTACTGGGCGATGCTCCACCGGCTCAAGGCCGAGACCCTCATCACCTGGGGGCGCGACGACCGGGTCAGCCCCGTCGACATGATGCTCGTCCCGATGCGGACGATCCCGAACGTGCAGGTCAACATCTTCCCGAACTGCGGGCACTGGGTGATGATCGAGCAGAAGGCCGCCTGGGAGAGCGCGGTGCTGGCCTTCCTGACCCGTAAGGACGAGGCATGAGCGCCGGCGAACCGGGGGGCGCGGGGGGTCGTCCCCCCTCGGACGGGCAGGGCATGAGCGCCGGCGAGGGTGCGGCCTGGGACGGGGAGTACGACCTCGTCATCGTCGGCAGCGGCGGGGGCGGCATGGCCGCCGCGCTCACCGCGCACGACGCCGGGCTGAAGCCGCTGATCATCGAGAAGGGCAAGAAGTTCGGCGGGTCCACCGCGCTGTCCGGCGGCGGCATCTGGATCCCGAACAACCCGACGCTGAAGGCGCGCGGGCACGACGACAGCCGCGAGTCGATCCGCCGCTACCTCGACCTGCTCACCCAGGGGAAGGTTCCCGCGGCCCGGCTCGACGCCTACGTCGACAACGGCCCCGCCGCCATGGAGCTCATCTGCCGCAGCAAGTGGATGAAGTTCTTCTGGACGAAGGGCTACGCCGACTACCACCCCGAGCTGGAGGGCGGGCGGCCGCTCGGCCGGTCCATCGAGGCCAAGCCGTTCGACACCCGCAAGCTCGGCGAGGACGAGCAGTACCAGCGGCCCAACAACATGAAGGGCCCGCTCGGGCTCTGGGTGACCGCGAAGGACTACCACGACCTCGCGATGGCCAAGCGGACGTGGGCGGGCCGCCGCGCGTCGCTGGTCGCGGCGTGGCGCGTGTCGTCCAACATGGTCCGGCGCCGGCACATGGCGACCGGCGGGCGCGCGCTCGTCGCGCGGCTGCGGATGGCGCTGAAGGACGCCGGGATCCCGCTGTGGCTGAAGACGGCGATGACCGAGCTGGTCACCGACGGCGACGGCCGCGTGATCGGGGTCGTCGCGCAGACCCGCGACGGGAAGACGCTGCGGATCCGCGGCACCAAGGGCGTGCTCCTGGCGACCGGCGGGTTCGACCACAACCAGGAGATGCGGGACAAGTACCTGCCCAAGGGCGGCCAAGAGGACTTCGCCATGGGCGCCCGCGAGAACACCGGCGACGGCATCCGGCTCGGCGAGGACCTCGGCGCCGCGATCGACCTGATGGACGACGCGTGGTGGATGCCGGCCGTCCGGCACCCGCTCGGCGCGGTGATCCCGCTGGTGTCCGAGCGCGCCATCCCCCGGCAGGTCATCGTGAACGCGGAGGGCAGGCGGTTCACCAACGAGGCCGCCCCGTACGTCAACTTCGTCCACGACCAGCTGGAGGGCGGGCACGTCCCCGCCTTCTTCGTGATGGACGCCAAGGCCCGCGCCCGCTACCCGTTCGCGCAGATCCTGCCGGGCGCGCCGATCCCGAAGGCGTTCTACGACAAGGGCATCGCGTTCAAGGCGGACTCGCTGAAGGAGCTGGCGGAGAAGATCGGCGTCCCGGCGGACGCGCTGGAGGAGACGGTCCGGACGTTCAACGGGTACGCCCGCGACGGCAAGGACCCCGACTTCGGCCGCGGCGACTCCGCCTACGACCACTACTACGGCGACCCGAACCTGAAGAACCCGAACCTCGACCCGCTGGAGACCGCGCCGTACTACGCGTTCCGGCTGGAGGTCGGCGACCTCGGGACCAAGGGCGGCCTCGTCTCCGACGAGCACGCCCGCGTCCTGCGCGAGGACGGTTCGGTGATCGACGGCCTCTACGTCACGGGCAACTCGTCGGCGTCGGTGATGGGCAACGAGTACGCCGGCCCCGGCGCGACCATCGGCCCGTCCATCGTGTTCGGCTACATCGCGGCACGGCACGCCGCCGGCCTCGGCACGGCGGGCGGGGACAAGGCGTCGGGACGGGCATGACCGCATCGCTCAAGGCGCGCGTCGTCGAGGTCGTCCGGGAGACGCCCGACGCGAACTCGCTCGTCCTGGAACCGGCGGAGGGCGAGGAGGGCCGGTTCGCCTACCGGCCCGGCCAGTTCCTCACGGTCCGGGTGCCCGCCGGGGACGGCTGGGTCGCGCGCTCGTACTCGCTGTGCAGCTCGCCGGTCTGCGACGAGCGGCTCAAAGTGACGGTGAAGCGCGTCGCCGAGGGGATCGGGTCCAACTGGATCTGCGACAACGTCGCCGCGGGCGACGTGCTGGAGGTGCTGCGGCCCGCCGGCGCGTTCACCCCCCACTCCCTGGACGAGGACCTGCTGCTCGTCGCGGGCGGCAGCGGCATCACCCCGGTGATGTCGATCCTCAAGTCGGTCCTGGCGGGCGGCACCGGCACCGTCACGCTGCTGTACGCCAACCGCGACGAACGCTCGGTGATCTTCGCGGAGGAGCTGCGCGCCCTCACCGAGGAGCACGGCGAGCGGCTGACGGTCGTGCACTGGCTGGAGTCGGTGCAGGGCCTGCCGACGCCCGCCGCGTTCCACGCGCTCGCCCGGCACTTCACCGGCCGGGAGGCGTTCGTGTGCGGGCCGGGCGTGTTCATGGACATGGCGGAGGCGGCGCTGACCGGCCTCGGCATGCGGGTGAACGTCGAGCGCTTCTTCTCGCTCACCGGCGACCCCTTCGAGGAGCCGGACGAGGAGCCGCCGACCGAGGCCGACGAGGCCGGCGTCGCCGAGATCGAGGTGGAGATCGACGGCGAGACGCAGACGGTGCCCTGGCCGAAGTCGCAACTGCTGCTGGACGCGCTGCTGCGCGCCGGGGTCGACGCCCCGTTCTCGTGCCGGGAGGGCAACTGCTCGGCCTGCGCCTGCGTGGCCCTGGAAGGGGAGGTCGCGCTCGACGCCAACTCGGTCCTCGACGAGCAGGATCTCGCCGACGGCCTCATCCTCGCCTGCCAGGCGAGGCCGGTCAGCGACCGGCTCAGGATCAGCTACGACGGCTGACGGACACATCGGAGGACTTGATGACGAACCCCGTGCTCGACGCGATGATGGAGCGGGCCGAGGAGATCCGCGCGCTCGGCCCCGCGAACGAGTCGCTCGGCCGGCTCGACGACCAGGCCGCGAAGGCGCTGCGCGACGCCGGTGTGATCCGCCAGCTGCAGCCGCGCGCGCACGGCGGGCTGGAGGTGCACCCCCGCGAGTTCGCCGAGACGGTGATGGGGATCGCCTCCCTCGACGGCTCGACGGGCTGGGTCGCCGGGATCGTCGGCGTCCACCCGTGGGAGATGGCCTACGCCGACCCGAAGGTCCGCGAGGAGATCTGGGGCCAGGACCCCGACACGTGGATCGCGTCCCCGTACGCGCCGATGGGCATCGCCCGGCCGGTCGACGGCGGTTACGTCTTCAACGGCCGCTGGCAGTTCTCGTCCGGCACCGACCACTGCGACTGGATCTTCCTCGGCGGGATGCTCGGCGACGAGGACGGCAAGATGGCGCAGCCGCCGCGGTCGCTGCACCTGATCCTGCCGCGCTCGGACTACGAGATCGTCGCCGACTCCTGGGACGTCGCGGGGCTGAAGGGCACCGGCAGCAAGGACATCATCGTCAAGGACGCGTTCGTCCCGTCGTACCGGACGCTCTGGTACGACAAGGTCGTGGACGGGTCGGCGCCGCGCGAGGCGGGGCTGACCAACCCCGCCTACCTGATGCCGTTCTCCTGCGTGTTCCCGCTCGGCATCACCGCCGCCGTGATCGGCATCGCCGAGGGCGCGCTGCACCACCACCTGGCCTACCAGCGCAACCGCGTCCAGATCACCGGCACGAAGATCAAGGACGACCCGTACGTGCTGTACGCGATCAGCGAGGCCGCCGAGGAGATCAAGGCGTCCCGGACCGCGCTGCTGGACAACTGCTCGCGGATGTACGACCGGGTCGCGGCCGGCGAGGAGATCAGCTTCGCCGACCGGGCGGCGGGCCGCCGCACGCAGGTCCGCGCCGCGTGGCGCGCGGTGCACGCGATGAACGAGATCGTCGTGCGGTCCGGCGGCAACGCGATGCGCACCGACAACCCGATCCAGCGGTTCTGGCGGGACGCGCACGTCGGCCTCGCGCACGCCATCCACGTCCCGGGCTCGGTGTACCACGTCTCCGCGCTGACCGACCTGGACATCGAGCCCCCGCAGGGCCCGATGCGCTCCATGATCTGACGTGCGCCCGCGGCGGGCCGCCGTCATGGCGGCGACCCGCCGCACGTCAGCGCAGCAGTCCGGTCAGCGACGCAGTTCGGTCAACGCAGCAGACCGGTCAACGAAGCAGGCCGCGGTCGGCGACGAGCTTCGGGGTCCAGATCACCCGGCCGAGGAACGCGTCCGCGTCCGGCGCGGTGACGAGCCAGACGACGGCGGCGGCGGGCGCCTCCTCCGGCGTCGGCTCGAACCCCTCGTCCTGCAGCGTGGTGAGGCCGCCGCGCGCCGCGCCCGCGTCGGTGACCACGAAGCCGGGGTCGAGGTTGAACGCGCGGATCCCGCGGCCGAGGTACTCGGCGTTGACCGCGCCCGCGAGCCGGCCGAACGCCGCCTTGGACGCCGCGTACGCCACGCCCCAGCCGCCCTCGCCGGGCGGCCCCGGCGGGTCGCTGGTCGCCGAGCCGGAGCACAGGTTCACGATCGTCCCGCCGCCCCGTTCGAGCATCGCCGGCAGCACCGCCTGGATCAGCGCGATCTGGTTCAGGTAGTTGCCGGCCATGACGCGCTCCGCGACGCCGACGTCCAGGTCGAGGAACCGCTCGTGGGTGCCCGCGAGGTGCGCCACCGCGTTGTTGACCAGCACGTCCACGCGGCCCCAGGCGTCCAGGACCGCCGCGGCGGCCGCCGTCACGCTCGCCCGGTCCAGCAGGTCCATCGGGACGGGCAGCGCCCGCGCGCCGAGCGCCTCGATCTCCGCGCGCGTCCGCGCCAGGCTGCCCGGCACCGGGATCGCGTCGGCGTGCCCGTAGCGCGGCGGGATCCGCCCTTCCCCCTCCTCGACGGTCCGCGCGGTGAACGCGACGTCGTACCCGGCGCCCGCGAGCGCCAGCGCCGTCCGCCGCCCGATTCCTCGGCTGGCCCCCGTGACGAGCGCGACCTTCGCCATCCGACCTCCTCGTTGAGTCACGCCGAAAGACTCTCACTGAGCGGGAAGGCCGCCGCGACGCGGCGGCGGATTTGGCAGGTTGACGGGAACGGCCGCCGCGCCTGCCGTGGCGCCGTACGGGCCGCGACACGAAGGGACCGAGGACAGTGACGCACATCCGAGGGCTGGGCTATCTGAAGGTCCAGACCCAGTACATCGACCGCTGGCGCGAGTTCGCCCTCGAAGGGCTCGGGTTCGCCGAGGGCAGCGGCCCCGACCCGGACGGCCTGTACCTGCGCATGGACGAGCGCCGGTCGCGGCTTCAGCTGGTGCCCGGCGACACCGACAAGGTGCTGGCCGTCGGCTGGGAGGTCCGCGACCAGTACGCGCTCGCCGCCGTCCGCGAGGCCGTCGAGAAGTCCGGCACCGCGGTGACGGTGCTGACCGCGAAGGAGTCCGCCGAGCGCGACGCCGAGGAGGTCATCGCGTTCACCGACCCCGGCGGCACACCCGTCGAGGTGTTCTTCGGCCCGGTCCTGGACCACAGCCCGCTGCGCACCGGGTTCGCGCAGAAGTTCGTCACCGGCGCGATGGGCATGGGCCACGTGGTGCTGCCCACCCCGAACTTCGCCGAGACCGTCACGTTCTACAACGAGGTGCTCGGTTTCCTGCCGCGCGGCGCGATGAAGGTCGGCGGCCCCGTGCGGATCCGCTTCATGGGCGTCAACCAGCGCCACCACAGCGCCGCGATCTGCCCCGCCCCGCACGACGGCGCCCCCGGCCTGGTGCACCTGATGGTGGAGGTCGACACCCTCGACGCGGTCGGCATGGCGCTCGACGCGGTGAAGGAGCGTGGCTTCTCGATCTCCTCCACGCTCGGCCGCCACACCAACGACAAGATGGTGTCGTTCTACGTGCGCGCCCCCGGCGGCTGGGACGTCGAGTACGGCTGCGAGGGCATGCTCGTCGACGAGACGTACTACACCGCCGAGGAGATCACCAAGGACAGCTACTGGGGCCACGACTGGTCGGGGTCCGAGCCGCTGGCCGCCTTCGCCCCCCAGGGGAAGTGAGCCGGTGACGCCACGGTCCTCGGTCGAGCCGGTCCCGGCCGGCGAGATCGGCGCGTTCGACCACGAGTGCGACGTGCTCGTGGTCGGGTTCGGCTGCGCGGGCGCGGCGGCGGCCTTCGAGGCGGCCCGCGCCGGCGCGGACGTCCTGGTCCTGGAGCGGGCGAGCGGGCCCGGCGGGTCGTCGGCGCAGTCCGGCGGCGAGCTGTACCTCGGCGGCGGCACCGAGGTGCAGAAGGCCTGCGGCTTCGACGACGACCCCGACAACATGTACGCCTACCTGGTGAAGGCGCTCGGCCCGAACGCCGACACCGCGAAGATCCGGCTGTACTGCGACGGGAGCGTCGAGCACTTCGAGTGGTTCCGCGAGTGCGGCGTCACGTTCAACCCCAGCTTCTACGACGCGCCGACGTGGATGCCGATGTCGGAGGACGGGCTGATGTGGCTGGGCGAGAACGCCTGGCCGTACAACACGGTCGCGCGGCCCGTCCCGCGCGGGCACCGTCCGGCGGCGAGCGGGTTCGGCGGCGCCGTGCTGATGGAGAAGCTGTCGGCGGCGGCGACCGCCGCCGGTGCGGTCACCCACGTCGACACCGTGGCGTCCAACCTCGTCCTGGACGGGGACGGGCGCGTCGCCGGGCTCGTCGCGCGCAAGTACGGCGAGCGGGTCACCTACCGGGCGAGGCGCGCGGTGGTGCTCACCACCGGCGGGTTCGTCGACAACGAGGAGATGCTGGCCGACCACGCCCCGGTGCTGCTCGGGCACGGCAAGGTCAGCGACGGCCTCGACGACGGGTCCGGTATCCGGATGGCGGCGGCGGCCGGCGCCGCGACCCGGCGGATGGGCGTGGTCGAGATCGCGCTGACCGCGCTGCCCGCGATGGTGTGCCGCGGCATGCTCGTGGACGGCCTCGGCCGCCGGTTCCTCAACGAGGACGTCTACCCGGGCCACTGGAGCGTCCACGCGGTCCGCGACCAGCCCGGCCCCTACTGGACGATCATCGACGAGGAGGGGTACGAGTCCGTCCCCGAGGCGGACCGGTGGGGCGTCCTGCCGAAGTACGCCGCCGAGACCCTCGCCGAGCTGGAGGAGTCGCTCGGCATGCCGCCCGGCGCGCTGGAGGCGACGGTCGAGACGTACAACCGGCACGCCGCGAAGGGCGAGGACCCCTACTTCCACAAGGACCCGAAGTGGCTGCGGCCGCTGAAGCCCCCGTTCGCGGCGATCGACCCCGGCGCGGGCTTCTTCGGCGGCACCGGCGGGCCGGCGAGCGGCGCGTCCGGGTTCACGCTCGGCGGGCTGCACACGACCATCGACGGCGAGGTCCTGAACAACTCGGGCGTTCCGGTGCCCGGCCTGTACGCGGCGGGCCGCGCCGCGTCCGGGATGCACGGCGAGGGGTACGTCAGCGGGACGTCCCTGGGCGACGGCACGTTCTTCGGCCGCCGCGCCGGGCGCGCCGCCGCCGCGACGAACGAGGAGAGCGCATGAAGTACGCCGTCCTGCTGCCGGTCGCGGCGGGCGTGACCGCCGATCCCGAGTGGATCGGGGAGTACGTCCGGCACGCCGAGGACTGCGGTTACGAGTCCGTCGGCGCGGTCGAGCACGCGGTGGTGGCGAGCGGCTACTCCTCCGTCTACCCCTACGACAGCTCCGGGAGGATGGAGCTGGCGGACGACCTGGACATCCCCGACCCGCTGGACCTGCTGGCGTTCCTCGCCGGGCGGACCAGCCGGATCGGGCTGGCGACGGGCGTGCTCGTCCTGCCGAACCACCATCCGGTGATGCTCGCGAAGCGGCTCGCGACGGTCGACGCGCTGTCCGGCGGGCGGCTGCGGCTGGTCGTCGGCATGGGCTGGATGCGCGAGGAGATCGAGGCGTGCGGCGCCGACTTCGACTCGCGCGGCCGCCGCGGCGACGAGCAGCTCCAGGTGCTGCGCAAGCTGTGGGCGGAGACGGGGCCGGAGGGCGCGTCGCACGACGGCGAGTTCTTCCGGTTCAAGGGGGCGATGAGCTACCCGAAGCCGGTGCAGAAGGGCGGCGTGCCGATCCACGTCGGCGGCCACACGAAGGCGGCGGCGAGGCGCGCCGGCCGGTACGGCGACGGTCTCCAGCCGCTCGGCGTCGCCGGCGACGAGCTGCGCGGTCTCGTCGCGCTGATGCGCGAGGAGGCGGAGAGGAACGGCCGCGACCCGGACGCGCTGGAGCTCACGCTCGGCCATTCGCTGTCGGCGGTCACGCCGGAGAAGGCGGAGAAGCTGGCGGCCCTCGGCGCCGGGCGGCTCGTCCTGCGCGGGAACGTGACAACGGACCTGGACGAGGCGAAGGACGAGCTGTCGGCGTGCGCGCAGCGGCTCGGGCTGTCATGACGCTGCCGGCCGGCGACCGGGTCGAGCTCCTCGACCTGGTCGCCCGCTACGCCCTGTACGCCGACCGCCGCGAGATCGACGCGATGGCGGGGCTGTTCACCGCCGACGCGGTGCTCGTCCTGCCGTCCGCCCCCGACGTGCTCGACCCGGTCCGCACCTTCACCGGGCGCGCGGAGATCGCCGCGACGCTCGCGGCGCTGGACGGCATCCCGGTCACGTTCCACGCCCTCGTCGGCCAGGTGTTCGACGCCGGGCCCGGACCCGGCACCGCCACCGGGGAGATCGCCTGCGTCGCGCACCACCTGACCGAACGCGACGACGGCAGGACGTCCGACCTGGTGTGGAACTGCCGCTACACCGACGCGTACCGGCACGACGGCGGGACGTGGCGGATCGCCCGCCGCGAGCAGCGCATCGACTCGATCGAGACCCGGCCCGTCCGGAGGCGCCGCGATGCCTGACGGCACCCGGATCAGCGTGGTCACCGGCGGCGCGCTCGGCATCGGGGGAGCGGTCTCCCGCCGCCTCGCCGCCGGCGGCGACCTCGTCGTCCTCAACGACATCGACGCGGACGCCGCCGAGCGCGCGCGGCGCGACATCGAGGCGGCCGGCGGCCGGTGCGTCACCGTGATCGGCGACATCGTCGAGGACGCCACGGTCGCGGAGGTGACGGCCGCGGCGCTGGCGCACGGGCGCGTGGACGTGCTGGTCAACAACGTCGGCGACTTCCGGCCGGCCGCCCCGTCCTTCCAGGACAGCACGCCGGAGCAGTGGCAGCGGCTCTACGAGCTGAACCTGCTGCACGTCTTCAAGCTCACCCACGCGCTGCTGCCCGCGATGATCGAGCGGGGGGCGGGGAGCATCGTCAACAACTCGACCGTCGAGGCGTTCCGCGGCATCCCGCAGCACCCGGTGTACTCGGCGTTCAACGCGGGCGTCTCGGCGTTCACCCGCAGCCTCGCCGTCGCGGTCGGCCGGCACGGCGTCCGCGTCAACGCGATCGCGCCCGACCTCGCCAACACCGAGCAGACCCCGGTCGCGTGGATGCGGCGCGGCTACGACGAGGGCCTGGAGCACACCTGGGTGCCGCTCGCCCGGTTCGGCGAGCCGGACGACTACGCGGCGGTCGTCGCGTTCCTCGCCTCCGACGACGCCCGCTTCGTCACCGGCCACACGGTCCCCGTCGACGGCGGCACGCTCGCCGCGTCCGGCTGGTTCGTCCGCGCCGACGACCAGGGCTGGACGAACCGCCCCCACCGCGCCTGACCCTTCGGGCGGTACGGGTCCCGGTGAGTGGGACGGGGAGCGAGGGCGGGGCCCGGGGTGGTCGAGCTTGGGGAGCGGGAGGGACAGATGGCAGAGGTGCTGGGGGACGACCGGCCGCCCGAGGCGATCACGTTCGCCGAGCTGGTCGCCGCGCGCGCGGACGACGACCGGACGGGCCTGTGGTTCGAGGACCGCTCGTGGACGTGGCGCGAGGTCGTCGCGGAGGCCCGGCTCCGCGCCGGACTCGCGGCGGGCGACGGGGGCGGCGGGCGCGCCGCCGGACGGGACAGGCCGTGGCATGTCGGGCTGTTCCTGGAGAACGGGCCCGAGCACCTGTTCTGGCTGCTCGGCGCGGCTCTCGCGGGCGTCCCGGTGGTCGAGCTGAACCCGACGCGGCGCGGCACCGAGCTGGCCCGCGACATCACGCACACCGACTGCGCGCTGCTGGTCACCGAGACGTCCCGGGCCCCGCTGATCGAGGGCCTCGTCCCGGACCTGCCGGTGCTGACCGTGGACGGCGGCGCCTACGCCGAGGCGCTCGCCGCCGCCCGTCCCGCCCCGATCGGGCCGGTCGCCCCGCAGACGATCTTCTCGCTGGTGTTCACGTCCGGGACGACGTCCGCGCCGAAGGCGGTCGTCTGCACGCAGGGCCGGCTCGGCCGGATCGCGGTCCAGCAGCGCGACCGGCGCAGGCTCACCCGCGACGACGTGTTCTACGTCGTGATGCCGATGTTCCACTCCAACGCGCTGATGGCCGGGATCGCCCCGGCGGTCGCGACCGGCGGGTGCGTGGCGCTGCGCCGCAGGTTCTCCGCGTCGGGGTTCCTGCCGGACGTCCGCCGCTACGGCGTCACGTTCTTCAACTACGTCGGCAAGCCGCTGAACTACATCCTCGCCGTCCCCGAGAAGCCGGACGACGCGGACAACCCGCTGCGGATCGCGTTCGGCAACGAGGCGGCGCAGCGCGACATCGAGGAGTTCGCGCGCCGCTTCGGCTGCACCGTCATCGACTCCTACGGGTCGAGCGAGGGCGAGATCCGGCTCACCCGCGTCCCGGGCACGCCGCCCGGCTCGTTGGGCGTCGCGGAGGCGGGCACCGTGGTGATGGACCCGGACACGCTGCGCGAATGCCCGCCCGCGAAGTTCGGCCCGCACGGCGAGCTGCTGAACGCCGACGAGGCGATCGGCGAGATCGTCGACATGAAGGGCGCCGGCAAGTTCGAGGGCTACTACAACAACCCCGAGGCGACGGCGAAGCGCGTCCGCAACGGCTGGACCTGGTCGGGCGACCTCGCCTACCGCGACGCCGACGGCTACTGGTACTTCGCCGGCCGCGACAGCGACTGGCTCCGGGTGGACGGCGAGAACTTCGCCGCCGCGCCCGTCGAGCGGCTGCTCGCCCGGTTCGACGCGTTCGCGGACGTCGCCGTCTACGCGGTGCCGGACGAGCACGTGGGCGACCAGGTGATGGCGGCGGTCGCGATGGCGCCGGGGCGCGCGTTCGCCCCCGGCGCCTTCGCCGCGTTCCTGGCCGCCCAGCCCGACCTCGGGACGAAGTGGGCGCCGCGCTACGTCCGGATCGTCGCGGAGCTCCCGCGCACCCCGACGAACAAGGTGATCAAGCGTGCGCTGCGGGACGAGGCGTGGGACACCGCCGACCCCGTCTACGAGCGCCGCGACGGCTCCTACGTCAGGCGGTCTCCGGGTAGTCCGCGCCGAGGGTGACGTCGCGCCAGTTCTCGAACTCCGTGCGGAGCCGGTCGAGGCGCGCGTTGGCGACGTCGAACGCGACCCGGCCGAGGAGCAGCCGCAGCGGCGGCTCGTCCGCCTCGACCGCGCCGATGATCGCCCGCGCGGCGCGCACCGGGTCGCCCGGCTGGCTGCCGTAGGTCGCGAGGGTGGAGGTCCGGCGCGCCCCGGCGGTGCCGGCGTAGTCGTCGATCGAGACGGACGACTGCTTCATCGACGGTCCCGACCAGTTCGTCCGGAAGGCCCCCGGTTCGACGATCGTGACGTGGATGCCGAGCGGCCCGACCTCGGCGGCGAGGGACTCCGAGAGCCCCTCGACGGCGAACTTCGTCGCGTGGTAGTAGCCGGTCGCGCCGAACGCGGCGAGCCCGCCGAGCGAGGACACGTTGACGATGTTGCCGGAGCGGCGCGCGCGCATCCCGGGCAGGACGGCCTTGGTGACGTCCGCGAGCCCGAAGACGTTCGTGTCGAACAGCGCGCGGACCTCGGCGTCCTCGCCCTCCTCGACGGCGGCGAGGTAGCCGTACCCGGCGTTGTTGACGAGGACGTCGATGCGGCCGAACGCGTCCTCCGCGCGCTTGACCGCGGCGGCGATCTGCTCCTTGTCGGTGACGTCGAGGGGGAGCGCGAGCGCGCGGTCCCCGTGGCCCTCGACGATGTCGGCCAGGGGCCCCCGGGCGCGGGGCGGGGC
>NZ_JBEYYT010000203.1:0-16339 GCF_040645715.1 Spirillospora sp. NPDC046719
CGGGGGGGCTCGCCCAGCCCCCCCCCGCGGGCGCCCCCGGGGCCCCCCGGGCCCCCCCGCCCCCCCGGGGGGGGGGCGCGGGCCGCCCGCGCCGGCGACCTGGACCGCCGCCTCGCGGCCCTGCTCGCCGCCGCCCTCGACGTCCCCGGCCGGTCGGCGCCCCCCGCCACCCCGCCCTCCGGCACCCCGCCCTCCGACGCCGCGCTCTCACGTGCCGCGTCCTCCGGCGCCGCGCCCTCTGGTGCGGCCTCCTCCGGTGCGGCGCCGTTCACCGTCCCGGCCTCGGCCGCCGCGCCCGGCACGCCGCCCGCCGATGCCCTGCCCTCCGGCGTCGCGCTCGCGGCCGTCGGCAGCCACGGGCGCCGCGAGCTGACCCCCGGCGGGGACCTCGACCTGGTGCTGCTGCACCGCGGGCGCCCCGACATCGCCGAGATCGCCGACCGCCTCTGGTACCCGATCTGGGACTCCGGCCTGCGCCTCGACCACTCCGTCCGCACCGTCGCGGAGGCCAGGACCGTCGCGCGCGCCGACCTGAAGGCGGCGCTCGGGCTGCTGTCGGTCCGCCGCGTCGCCGGCGACCACACCCTCGTGGACGAGCTGCGCGCCGCCGTCCTCGCCGACTGGCGCGCCGACGCCCGCGTCCGGCTCCCCGAACTGGCCGAGCTGTGCCGGGAGCGCTGGGAGAAGCAGGGCGAACTGGCGTTCCTCCTCGAACCCGACCTCAAGGAGGCCCACGGCGGCCTGCGCGACGTCCACGTCATGCGCGCCGTCGCCGCGTCCTGGATCGCCTCCGCGCCCGACGGGCGGGTCATGGCCGCGCACGACCTCCTCCTCGACATCCGGCACGCCCTGCACGAGTCCACCGGGCGCTCCACCGACCGGCTCGTCCTCCAAGAGCAGGAGGCCGTCGCCCGCGCCGTCGGCCTGCCGGACGCCAACATCCTGCTCAGCGCGATCGCCGAGGCCGCCCGCACGGTCACCTACGCCGCCGACCACCTGTGGCGCCGCGTCGCGCGCAGCACCGGGCCGCGCCGCGCGCCCGTCGAGCGCCGGCCGGTGGGGGACGGCGCCGTCGAGCACGACGGCGAGGTCGTCCTGGCCCGCAACGCCGACCTGAGCGACCCCGCGCTGGTCCTGCGCGTCGCGGCCGCCGCCGCCCAGGCGGGCCTCCCGCTCGCCCCCGCGACCGTCGCGCGCCTCGCCGCCGACGCCGCCCTCCCGGACGCCCCATGGCCCCCCGAGGCCCGCGGAGCGCTGGTCTCGCTGCTCGGCGCCGGACCCGCCGCCATCGGCGTCTGGGAGGCCCTCGACCAGGCCGGCCTGATCGTCCGGCTGCTGCCCGACTGGGAACGCGTCCGCAACCGCCCGCAGCGCAACCCCGTGCACCGCTTCACCGTCGACCGGCACCTCGTCGAGACCGCCGCCGGCGCCGCCGCCCTCACCCGCGAGGTCGCCCGCCCCGACCTGCTGCTGGTCGGCGCGCTGCTGCACGACATCGGCAAGGGCTGGCCCGGCGACCACTCCACGAGCGGCGCCGTCGTCGCGCACGACCTCGGCGCGGCGCTCGGCTTCCCCGACGGCGACGTCCGGGTCCTGGAGACCGTCGTCCGGCACCACCTCCTGCTGCCCGAGACCGCGACCCGCCGCGACCTCGACGACCCCGTCACCGTCGGCACCGTCACCGCCGCCGTCTCCGCCGTCCCCGGCCGCGAACGCGAGATCCTCGAACTCCTCGCCGCCCTCGCCATCGCCGACGGCACCGCCACCGGCCCCGCCGCGTGGGGCGCCTGGAAGGCCCGGCTCGTCGCCGAACTCGCCCGCCGCGCCGCCGCCGCCCTGTCCGGCGGCACCCCGCCGCCCCCGCCCGTCCTCGGACCCGACCGGCTCGCCCTCGCCCGCCACGACGGCGCCGCCGTCCGCGTCATCGGCTCCCGCATCACCATCGCCGCGCCCGACCGGCCCGGGCTGCTCTGGCGCGCCGCCGGCGTCCTCGCCCTGCACCGCCTCGCCGTCCGCACCGCGCACACCGTCTCGTCCCCGGCCACCGACGCCCGAACCGCCGTCCTCGACTTCACCGCCGTCCCCGAGTACGGCGCCCCGCCCGACCCCGCCGCGCTCGAAGCCGACCTGCGCCGCATGCTCGCCGACCGGCTCGACGTCGCCGACCGGCTCGACCGCCGCGCCCGCTCCGTCCGGATCCGGCCCGGCGCCGCCGTCCCGCCCCCGCGCGTCATGATCGTGGAGGACGCCTCCGACACCGCCACCGTCGTCGAGGTCCGCGCGCACGACCGGCCCGGCCTGCTGTGGCGGATCGGCCAGGCCCTCGGCGCCTGCGGCCTGCACATCCGCGCCGCCCAGGTCGACACGCTGGGCGCCGAGGCCGTGGACGTCTTCTACGTCGTGGACGGGGACGGCGCCCCGATCACCGACACCGCCGCGCTCGCGGCGGTCCGCTCCCAGGTCCTGTCCGCGCTCGCCTGACGGGGGCGCCGGTGCCTCCTCCTCTGCCGCCGGCCGTCCCGTATCCGGCGACAGGGCGGGGACCGGCCGGTGACCCTATACGCTGATAGGCGATCCCAGAAGCTTTCCAAGGACGGTCCAGACACGTGTTCGAGACGCTCTCCGACCGGTTGACGACGGTCTTCTCGTCGCTGCGCAGCAAGGGCCGGCTCTCCGAGGCCGACATCAACGCGACGGCCCGCGAGATCCGCATCGCGCTGCTCGAGGCAGACGTCGCGCTGCCCGTGGTCAAGGACTTCATCGCGCAGGTCAAGGAGCGGGCCCGCGGCGCGGAGGTCTCGCAGGCGCTGAACCCGGCGCAGCAGGTCGTCAAGATCGTCAACGAGGAGCTCATCAACATCCTCGGCGGCGAGACCCGCCGGATCCGGTTCGCCAAGACGCCGCCGACCGTGATCATGCTCGCCGGCCTGCAGGGCGCGGGCAAGACCACCCTCGCCGGCAAGCTGGCCCGGTGGCTGAAGGCCGAGGGCCACACCCCGATGCTCGTCGCCGCCGACCTGCAGCGCCCGAACGCCGTCCAGCAGCTCCAGGTCGTCGGCGAGCGCGCCGGCGTCGCGGTCTTCGCGCCCGAGCCGGGCAGCGGCGTCGGCGACCCCGTCGACGTCGCCCGCCGCTCCATCGACCAGGCCCGGCACGCCCAGCACGACATCGTCGTCATCGACACCGCCGGCCGCCTCGGCATCGACGCCGAGATGATGCAGCAGGCCATCGACATCCGCGACGCCGTCAAGCCCGACGACGTGCTGTTCGTCGTCGACGCCATGGTCGGCCAGGACGCCGTCAACACCGCCCAGGCGTTCATGGACGGCGTCGGCTTCGACGGGGTCGTGCTCACCAAGCTCGACGGCGACGCCCGCGGCGGCGCCGCGCTGTCGGTCCGGCACATCACCGGCCGTCCGATCATGTTCGCCTCGACAGGCGAGAAGCTGGAGGACTTCAGCGTCTTCCACCCGGACCGGATGGCCGGCCGCATCCTCGACATGGGCGACATCCTCACCCTGATCGAGCAGGCCGAGCAGGCGTTCGACGCCGAGCAGGCCGAGCGGATGAGCAGCAAGTTCGCCTCGGGCGAGGACTTCACCCTCGAGGACTTCCTCGAGCAGATGATGATGATCCGCAAGCTCGGCCCGATCGGCAACCTGCTCGGGATGATGCCCGGCATGGGGCAGGTCCGGGACCAGATCAGCCAGATCGACGACAAGGACCTGGACCGGATCGCCGCGATCATCCGCTCCATGACCCCGCAGGAGCGCGCCCAGCCGAAGATCATCAACGGCTCCCGGCGGGCCCGCATCGCCAAGGGCTCCGGCGTCGGCGTCGGCGAGGTCAACAGCCTCGTCACCCGGTTCTTCGACGCGCAGAAGATGATGCGGCAGATGGCCGGCGGCATGGGCCTGCCCGGCATGCCCGGAGGCCGCCGCAAGGCGGCCAAGGCCGCGAAGGCCGCCAAGAACAAGAAGGGCAAGCAGCGCAGCGGCGACCCGCGCAAGCGCGCCGGCGGCAAGCAGCCCCAGGAGCAGCAGCCCGCGGCCGGCGGCGCGCCGAAGGGACTGCCGCCCGGCCTCGGCGGCCCCGGCGGCCCCGGCGGCGGCCTGCCCCCGGGCCTCGGCGGCCAGCTGCCCCCCGGCTTCCAGATGCCCGACCTCGGCAAGCTCCAGAACCGCAAGAACAAGTGACCGCACCCGGCGCACCGTCCTGACGGGGCGGTGCGCCGGCCCGCGCACACCCTCCCGGCGTACACCTCGCCGTCGGCCTGCGGGCGCCCTCCCGGGTGTACGCCTCGCCGCCGGTCCGCGGGCGTCCTCCCGGGTGTACGCCTCGCCGCCGGTCCGCGGGCGTCCTCCCGGGTGTACGCCTCGCCGCCGCCCCCCGAGCGTCCCCCCGGCGCACCCCTCGCTGCCGATCCGCGAGCGCCTCTCCGTGTACATCTCGCCGCCGCCCCGCGGGCGCACTCCCGGCGTACATCTCGCCGCCGGCCCGCGAGCGCCCCTCCGCGCACACCTCGCTGCCGGGCCACGAGCACCTTCCCGCGCACCCCTCGCCGTCGGCCGGCGGGCGCTCCCGGCGTACGCCTCGCCGCCGGCTTGCGGGCGCCCTCCCGCGCCCCCTTGCCGCTGGGCTTATCGGAGCGCCCGAAGGGGAGCGCCGCCCAGCTCAGCGGGGCCTTCGGGGCGGCGTCGCGCGACAGGGCAACACGGCTTCCGCCGATTGCGCGTTCACGGCGACGATCTGGCAGAATGACAGGCTGGAAACCCGGACCCGCGAGGCGCCCTCTCTCGTCCTGCGCGGCCGGAGTCCATCGGGCGGCGGTGAGCCGGTGTTCCCCACCTGGCACGGGCCGCCCACCCTGTAATGAAGTCTGGAGTACACCACACCCGTGGCAGTCAAGATCAAGCTCAAGCGTCTGGGGAAGATCCGGAACCCGCAGTACCGGATCGTCGTCGCCGACGCCCGCACCAAGCGTGACGGGCGGGCCATCGAGGAGATCGGGCTCTACCAGCCCAAGCAGGAGCCGTCGCTCATCCAGATCGACTCCGAGCGCGCGCAGTACTGGCTCGGCGTCGGCGCGCAGCCGACCGAGCCCGTGCTCAACCTGCTGAAGATCACCGGCGACTGGCAGAAGTTCAAGGGCGAGCCCGGCGCCGAGGGCACCCTCAAGGTCGCCGAGCCCAAGGCCGACCGGAAGGCCGCCTTCGAGGCCGCCGTCAAGGAGTCGATGGGCGACGACGCCGCCGAGGCCACCGCCGCCCGCGGCAAGAAGAAGGCCGAGCCGAAGAAGTCCGAGGCGAAGGCCACCGAGACCGACGAAGCCAAGAGCGAGGGCTGACGTGCTCGAAGAAGCGCTCGAGCACCTGGTCCGCGGGATCGTGGAGAACCCGGACGACGTCCGGGTCCGCGCCCGCCGGATCAGGGGCGGCCGGGTCCTGGAGGTGCGCGTGCACCCCGAGGACCTCGGCAAGGTCATCGGCCGCAGCGGTCGTACCGCCAAGGCCCTGCGCACCGTCATCAGCGCCCTTTCCGGGGGCCGGTACGTGCGCGTGGACCTGCTCGACGTCAACGAGGTCCGCTGAGTGAGCCCCTGGCATCGCGCATGCCGGGGCACGCTCGCCCCGGTGGTGGCCGTCCCGGCCGCCGCCGGAAGCGGTTCGCCGGCGGGCCTCGCGCCCGCCGGCCCTCGTAGCCTCGCCCTCCGGGGGCGGGGCCGGTGAGCGACCCGCTGGTCGTCGGGCGCATCGGCCGCCCGCACGGCGTCCGCGGCGAGGTCACCGTCGACGTCCGCACCGACGACCCGGAAGGCCGGTTCGCCGCCGGCACCCGGATCGAGACCGATCCCGCGTCCACCGGCCCCCTCACCGTTGAACGGGCCCGATGGCACTCGGGACGCCTGCTCCTGCGCTTCGCCGGAATCGACGACCGCGACGCCGCGGAGACCCTCCGCGGCACCTGGCTGGTCGTCGACTCCGGTGACATCCCCCCCTCCGCCGACCCCGACGAGTACCACGACCAGGAACTGATCGGGCTCGCCGTCGTCACCACCGCCGGCGCCGACGTCGGCGAGGTCGCCGGCGTCCTGCACCACGGCCAGGACCTGCTGGTCGTGCGCGGCCCCGGCGGCGAGACCCTCGTCCCCTTCGTGGCCGCGCTCGTCCCCGAGGTCGACGTCGCCGGCGGCCGGCTCGTGATCGACCCGCCCCCCGGCCTGCTCGACGGATCATGAAACTCGACATCGTCACGATCTTCCCGGAGTACTTCGCGCCCCTGGAGATCTCCCTGCTCGGCAAGGCCCGCCGCACCGGGCTGCTCGACGTGCACGTGCACGACCTGCGCGGCTGGACCCACGACCGCCACCGCACCGTGGACGACACCCCCTACGGCGGCGGCCCCGGCATGGTCATGAAGCCCGAACCCTGGGGCGAGGCCCTCGACGACCTCGCGCCGCCCGGCGCCGCCCCCCGCATGATCATCCCGACGCCCAGCGGCCGCCCGTTCACTCAGGCGCTCGCCGCCGAGTACGCCGCCGAGCCGTGGCTGCTGTTCGCCTGCGGCCGCTACGAGGGCATCGACTCCCGCGTCGCCGAAGAGGCCCGCACCCGCATGCCGGTGGACGAGGTCAGCCTCGGCGACTTCGTCCTCGCCGGCGGCGAGGTCGCCGTCCTGGTCATGGTCGAGGCGGTCGGACGCCTCCTGCCCGGCGTCCTCGGCAACGCCGACTCCGTCGCCGACGACTCCTTCGCCCCCGGCGCGATGGAGTCGCTGCTCGAAGGCCCCGTCTACACCAAGCCGCCGGTCTGGCGGGACCGCGCCGTCCCCGACGTCCTGCTGTCCGGCCACCACGGCGCGATCGCCCGCTGGCGCCGCGACGAGGCGCTGCGCCGCACCGCCCGGCACCGCCCCGAACTGCTGCCCCGGCTCGCGTCCGGTGGCCTCGACGAGCATGATCGCCGGGTGCTGCGGGAGGCCGGTTTTCCGGTTGACGCCGAAGATATGGCAGACTAAAGCGTCCGTGCGCTCGTACGCGCGGTACGAAGACCACTCTCCGCGGCGCGACGCCCCCACCGATGTCCCATGGGGCCTCTCGACGCCCGCGTTCGACCAAGAGGAACCGCTGCGATGCACACCCTGATCCAGGAGATCGAGAAGGCCGCCATGCGCGCCGACGTGCCGGACTTCCGTCCGGGCGACACGCTGAAGGTGCACGTGCGCGTCACCGAAGGCAACCGGAGCCGTATCCAGGTCTTCCAGGGCGTGGTGATCCGGCGGCAGGGCGGCGGCGCCCGCGAGACCTTCACCGTCCGGAAGGTCAGCTACAGCGTCGGCGTCGAGCGGACGTTCCCGCTCAACAGCCCCTCGATCGACAAGATCGAGGTCGTCACCCGCGGCGACGTCCGCCGCGCCAAGCTGTACTACCTGCGCAACCTGCGCGGCAAGGCGGCGCGCATCAAGGAGAAGCGCGACTTCTGAGCCCGCTGATCGCCGACGCCCCGGGAACCCGCTGCGGTCTCCGGGGCGTTGCCCGTTTCGGGCTGATACGCGGTCGCGGTGCACGGCGACACGCCCAGCCGACCGGTGCTCGGGGCAGGTCGCCGCTAGGCTTTGTCCCTGATGACTGACGAGGACGATCGGAGAGACGTGCGATCCGAAGCCGAGGGCGCGGTGCCCGATGAAGAGGAGACCGTGACCTCCGCCGAGGAGAAGACGGCCGACGCCTCGGGCGACTCCGCCGACGACGGGAACGGCGGAGACGAGAAGGACTCCGCCGACGACGACGGCGAGAAGAAAAAGAAGAAGCCGGGCTCGTTCTGGAAGGAACTGCCCGTCCTGATCGTCGTCGCGGTCGTCCTCGCCCTCGTCATCAAGGCCTTCGCGGTCCAGGCGTTCTACATCCCGTCCGGTTCCATGGAGAACACCCTCCAGATCGGCGACCGGGTCCTCGTCAACAAGATCGTCTACCACACCCGCGACATCCACCGCGGCGACGTCGTCGTCTTCAACGGCCTCGACTCCTGGGACCCCGAGACCCACATCTCGAAGCCGACCAACCCGTTCTCCAAGGCGCTGCGCGCCGTCGGCACCGCCTTCGGCGTGGCGCCCAACGAGAAGGACTACATCAAGCGCGTCATCGGCGTCCCCGGCGACCACGTCCGCTGCTGCGACGCCCAGGGCCGCGTCACCGTCAACGGCGTCCCCCTGAACGAGAAGTCCTACCTCTACACCGACCCGGTGACCCACGAGCAGAACAAGCCGTCCAACGAGCCGTTCGACGCCTACGTGAAGCCGGGCCAGCTCTGGGTCATGGGCGACCACCGGGAGCTCTCCTACGACTCCCGCTCCCACCGCGGCGACCCCGGCGGCGGGACCATCCCCACCGACCGTGTCATCGGCCGCGCCTTCGTGATCGTCTGGCCGCTGAACCGCATCGACACCCTGCCGATCCCGGACACCTTCAAGCAGGCCGGCTTCAAGACCGCCTCCATGGCGGCCCCTGCCACGCCCATGGCCCTCGGAGTCCTCGGCACCCTTCCGATCGCCTACCTGCGCCGCAAACGCCGACGCCCGTAACCGCCGGCACGCGACGCCCCGCCGTGTCGCAGGCCCGCCCGGCGCCCTTTCGTTCTCGGCGTGCCCGCAACCACCTTGTGGCCGGTCATGGGGGCGGCGTGATCGGGGACATGCCCGGAACAGTGGCATTCGGTGAGCGGCGGGGTGTTCGGGCGACGTACGCTGCGGAGCATGAAGGGTCGTCCACTTCGCTTCACGCCGCGCCGTGACGCGGGGCTGCACGCCTACGAGCGCGCCTTGGAGCACGCCGGGTTCAGCCCTGTGGCGGGCGTCGACGAGGCGGGCCGCGGGGCCTGCGCCGGCCCGCTGGTCGTCGGCGCCGTGATCCTCCAGGGCGGCCGGGGCGGGCGGATCGAGGGCCTCACCGATTCCAAGCTGCTGACGGCGGCGCGCCGCGAGGAGCTGTACGCCGAGATCACCGCGCGGGCGCGGGCGTGGAGCGCGATCATCGTGCCCTGCCACGACATCGACAGGATCGGCCTGCACCGCTGCAACGTCACCGGCATGCGGCGGGCTCTGGCGGCCCTGGACACCCGTCCCGCCTACGTCCTCAGCGACGGGTTCCCGGTGCCGGGGCTGGAGGCCCCGGGCCTGGCGGTGATCAAGGGCGACCAGGTCGCCGCGTGCGTGGCCGCCGCCTCCATCGTCGCGAAGGTCACCCGGGACCGCATCATGGTGGATCTTCATCAGCGCTACCCCGAGTACGGCTTCGACGTCCACAAGGGATACGTGACGCGCGCGCACGGCGCGGCGCTGGCCGAGCACGGGCCCTGTCCTGAGCATCGGTTCTCCTACGTCAATGTCGGGCGTGCCTTGCGTAACAATGGGGAGATGGCCTTGGGGGAGGAGACCGAAGGGGAGGTCCCCGGCGAGGGCCGTACGGAAGGGGCACGGGCGTGAGCGCCGAGGATCTCGAGAAGTACGAGACCGAGATGGAGCTGCAGCTCTATCGCGAGTACCGCGACGTCGTCGGGCTTTTCACCTACGTCGTCGAGACCGAGCGGAGGTTCTACCTCACCAACTCGGTCGACCTGCAGGTGCGCGGCGCCGACAACGGCGAGACCTACTTCGAGGTCACGATGCAGGACGCCTGGGTCTGGGACATGTACCGCCCCGCGCGCTTCGTCAAGAACGTGCGTGTCGTCACCTTCAAGGACGTCAACGTCGAGGAACTCGCGAAGAGCGACTTCGAACTCCCCTCCGATCAGTGACCCTCGCGCCTACCCCGCCCGCACCCACTACTCAGCGCCCCCACTGACCCCCGGTGCGTTGGCGGCTCCAGGTGGCTTTCAGAGGCTTCACGGGGGCTTGTCGGGCCTAATCGCCGTGGGTCGCGGTGTGCTGCGAGTTCGCCCCTGAGAAGCGCTGTAGGGCGCTGGGGGGTGGTCTGAGGGCGCTGCGGGGTTGGTTCTGAGGAGGCTGTGGGTTCGGGGCTGAGAGGGCTGTGGGTTCGGTTTGAGGGGCTGTGGGGGTCCCGGGCCTGAGGCCGCTGTGGGGTTGGGGCCTGAGAAGGCTGTGGAGTCCGGGCCTGGGAGGGCTGTGGTGGTGGGCGCGGAGGGAGCTGCGGGGTTCGGACTTGAGGGGCCTGTGGGACTGGGGATGGGGCATGTTGTCTCCTTGCTGGGCGAGTGCGTCAGCGGGGGGATTTGGCGGTCTTGGTGAGGCGCCAGCCGCTCGGGGCCCGTTCTATGAAGCCGGACGCCGCCAGCAGGCCGAGCTTGGCGTTGATGGCGGCCAGGTCCATGCCCGCCTTGGCGGCCAGGGCCGCCGGGCCGGTCGCGCCCCGCGCGGGAAAGGCCTCAAGGACGGCGCGGGTGACCGGTTCCAGGCGGTCGCGGGGAAGGACGGGCGTTTGCGGAGGCGGCGCGAGGTCCGTGCCCAGCCGACCGACGGCCTCGATGATCTCCTCGGTGCGGCTCACGAGGACGGTGTCCTCCTGCCGGAGAAGCTGGTGGCAGCCGACCGATGAGCGGGACGTGACCGGCCCCGGCATGGCCATCAGCACGCGGCCGAGCCTGCGGGCCCACGCCGCGGTGTTGAGGGCGCCGCTGCGGGCCTCCGCCTCGACGATCACCGAACCGCGGGAGAGGGCGGCGATCACCCGGTTGCGGACGAGGAAGCGCAGCCGGTGCGGATGGGTGCCGGGCGGCGACTCGCTCACCAGCAGGGACCGGCGTGCCATCTCCGCGAACAGGCCCTCGTTCGAGGCCGGGTAGGGCACGTCCACGCCGTTGGCCAGGACCGCGACCGTGCGGCCGTCGGCGGCCAGGGAGCCGCGGTGGGCGGCGGCGTCGATGCCGAGCGCTCCGCCGGAGACCACCGTCCAGCCGTCGTCGGCGAGTTCGGACGCGAAGTCGGAGGCCATCCGCTGCCCGTACGGGGACGAGGCGCGCGAGCCGACCATGGCGACCGATCTCAGGCAGGCGTGGCGCAGGTCCTCGGGGCCGCGGAGCCAGAGCGCGTAGGGCCGTTCACCACCGAGATCGTCGAGGGTGGTGGGCCATTCCGGTTCCCCTGGGCAGACCAGGCGGCCGCCGAACCGCGCGCAGACGGCCAGGTCGCGGTCGGGTTCGGCGGCGGCCAGGCGGATGCGCCAGTGCTCCAGCCGCTGGATCTCCTTCGGTGCGGTGGGCAGGTCGGCGGGGACGGCCCCGGAACGGATCACGTCGAGCGCCCCTTCGGCGCCGCAGTGCCCGACGATGCGGTTGAGGAACGCGTCGCCGGGTTCGGCGACGGCGGTGAGCGCGGCGCGGGCCGCCCGCTCAGGTGTCATGGGCATCGAGGTCATGACCGCCCCGCGTGCCAGAGCGCCAGGGCGCCGCCGATGTCGTCCGCGTCGGGCTCGTCGTGACCGGCGAGGTCGGCGATCGTCCACGCGACGCGCAGGACGCGGTCGAGGCCGCGTGCGCTGAGCGTTCCGCGTTGCAGCGACTCGTCCACCATCCGCATGGCCTCCGGGGCGGGCGTGAAGCGGCGGCGCAGCTCGGGACCGGGGATCTCCGAGTTCGTTCGCCATGGGGTACCGGTCAGGCGTTTCAGCGTCCGCTCCCTGGCGAGCATGACCCGGTCCGCCACCACCTTGCTGGCCTCGGCGAACTCCAGGTCGTAGCGGAGTTCGGCCCTGGTGGCGGGGGCGAGTTCCAGTTTGAGGTCGATGCGGTCGAGGAGCGGCCCGGTGACGCGGGTGCTGTACTTGCGGCGCACTCCGGGGGCGCAGGAGCAGTCGACCTGCTTGGCGGCGGCGCACGGGCACGGGTTGGCCGCGAGGACGAGGGTGAAGCGGGCGGGGAACCGGGAGGTGCCCTCGGCCCGGCTGATGCGCACCTCGCCCTCTTCGAGGGGCTGGCGCAGGGCGTCGAGGGTCCCCGCCATGAATTCGGGCGCCTCGTCCAGGAACAGGATGCCCCTGTGGGCGAGGGAGACGGCGCCCGGTTGCAGCACCCGGCCTGATCCGCCGCCGACCATGGACGCTCGGCTCGCCGTGTGGTGCGGTGCGTGGAACGGGGGCTGGGTGATCAGGGGCTGGCCGGGAGGGAGCGTCCCCGCGACGGAGTGGATCGCGGTGACCTCCAGCGCCGAGTCGGGCTCCAGCGGCGGCATCAGCGTCGGCAGCCGTTCCGCCAGCATGGTCTTCCCGCAGCCCGGCGGCCCGGTGAAGTACAGGTGGTGCCCGCCGGCGGCGCTGATCTCCAGCGCCCGCCGCGCCTCCGCCTGGCCGCGGACGTCGGCCAGGTCGAGATCGGCCGGGACGTCGAGCCGCCGGATCGCCGACCCGTCGGCCGCCACCGACACGTCGTCGGGCTCCCCCTCCTCGATGGGCGGCGGTTCGTCCCGCAGGATGCAGAGCAGGCCGCGCAGCGTCGCGGCGGAGACCACCTCCACGCCCGGGACGAGCTCGGCCTCGGCGGCGTTCGCCCGCGGGACGACGACGGTGCGGCACCCGTAGTTGGCGGCGGCCAGGACCGCGGGCAGCACGCCCTGGATCGGCCGGAGCCGGCCGTCCAGGCCGAGCTCGCCGATCATCACCAGCCCGGCGCAGGACCGCGCCGGGACGACCTCCGCGGCGGCGAGCAGGGCCACGGCTATGGCGACGTCGAAGATCGACCCCTTCTTGGGCATGCTCGCGGGGAACAGGGAGACGGTGACGTGCCGGTTGGGCCAGTCCTCGCCGGAGTTGAAGATCGCCGCGCGGACGCGGTCGCGGGCCTCGCTGAGCGCGGTGTCGGGCAGCCCGACCAGGTGCAGGCCGGGCACTCCGCTGGTGAGGGCGGCCTCGACGTCCACGACGAAGCCGTCCACCCCCACCAGGGACACCGAGCGGGTCTTGGCGAGCGTCATTCAGCACACCTCCTTCAGATGATCGATCGAGAAGCCGTCGCCCTTGACGACCAGGCCGAGCACGTCCACCCGGACCTGCGCGCCGCCGACGCCGTGCGCGGCGGCCCACCGCCAGGCCAGCCGCCGTAACCGGGACGACTTGGCGGCCGTGATGGCCTCGAGCGGGTCGCCGTACAGGGCCGAGCGGCGGGTCTTCACCTCGCAGACGACGTGGGCGCGGCCGTCGTGCGCCACGATGTCGAGCTCGCCTTCGGGGCAGCGCCAGTTGCGGTCCAGCACCGTCCAGCCGAGCCCGGTCAGGTAGGCGGCCGCCGCGTCCTCTCCGCGCCGGCCCAGTTCGATGTGGGCGGTCATGTGCCTCACCTCCGGCCTCCGACGCTGCCGGAGGCCGGATCCGCGAAGCATTAGAACCGGGTTCTGTGGATAACCACCGGCGACATTCGCGGCGATCCGGCGGAAAGCGGCGGTGGGTGCTTGCTCGGGGCCGTCGGGTGCCGCAGCGTGGCGCTTGTGGATCTGAACGAGGCCGTGGACGAGTTCGGGCGGCACCTGCACGCGGAACGCGGCGTCTCGCCGCACACCCTGCGCGCCTACCTCGGCGACCTGGCGGACCTGTGCGCGTACGCGTCGGACGTCGGGGTGACGGACCCGGCGGGCCTGGACGTGTCGTTGCTGCGCGCCTGGCTCGCCCGCCAGCACGCCCTCGGACGGGCCCGCGCCACGCTCGCCCGCCGGACGGCGGCGGTCCGGGCGTTCACCCACCACCTCCACCGGCGCGGGCTGCTGGAGAACGATCCGGGCCTGCTGCTGGGCACGCCGAAGAAGCGCCGCGACCTCCCCGGTGTGCTCACCCAGGACGATGCGGCGCGCCTTCTCGACACCATGGACGCCGAAGGGCCGATGGGGCTGCGCGACCTGGCCGTCCTGGAGGTCCTCTACGGGACGGGCGTGCGCGTCAGCGAACTCTGCGGCCTCGATATCGACGACCTGGACACCGGCCGCCGGACCATACGCGTTCTGGGCAAGGGGAACCGGGAGCGCACCGTCCCGGTGGGCGAGCCGGCCGTCCGGGCCGTCGAGGACTGGCTCAGGGCCGGCCGTCCGGCCGTGGTGACCGAGGACAGCGGCCCGGCCCTCTTCCTCGGCGCACGCGGAGGGCGCCTCCACCCCACCAGCGCGCGCCGCATCGTCCATTCACGGATCTCCGATGCCGGCACGATGCCCGACCTCAGCCCGCACGGCCTGCGCCACACCGCGGCCACGCACCTGCTGGAGGGCGGCGCCGACCTCCGCAGCGTCCAGGAGATCCTCGGCCACGCGTCTCTGCAGACCACCCAGCTCTACACGCACGTCTCGGCCGAACGGCTCAAGCAGGTCCACCGCCAAGCCCACCCTCGCGCCGCCCGAGAGGACTGAGCGGTCCCTCCGCAGCTCTCTCCGGCTGTTCGGGGCGCTCCTAGGTGCGCTCCTCGCGGCGTTGGGGGACGCGGCGCAGGCGCCGCTCGTGGGCGAGGTCGATGACCCCGGGCGGCGGACGGCGGGACCGGGCGCGTGCGCGGGTGCGGCGCCAGGCGAAGGACAGCGAGTAGGCGAGGACCAGTCCCGTGACGGCCCCGCCGGTGGCCGTCGACGCGTCGCGGAGCGTCATGCTCGGAGCCGAGGGCTGCTCGGACGGGGGATGCCGCTCGTGTTCCTTCGGCGATGCCTTCTTTGGCGGTGCGGCCTGCGGCCACTGGGGGAGCAGCCGTATTTCTCGCCTGACCAGGCTCAGCGGATCCAGGTAAACGCCGCCCTTGCGCAGGCCCCAGTGCAGGCAAGGCGTCGGGCAGTGGAGAGGCGCGTCCTCCAGGACGCCGATGCGGGCGCCCAAGGTCACCTGTAGCCCGGCCTTGACGCTGGGCTTGACGGGCAGGTACGTCGTCCGCAGCGGCCCGTGGTCGACGGCGACGACGCCCCGCCCCGCCAGGCGCCCGGCATACGAGACTCGTCCGGCCCCGGCGGCGTACACCGGCTCGCCGGGCCGTGCCGAGAGGTCGACCCCGCGGTGGCCGGGGCCCCATGGGACGGCGGGCGGGGAGAAGGCGCGCAGGACCCGTGGCGCGGGCGGCCCCAACGGCCAGCGCCAGGCGCTCACCCCCGGAGAGCAGGCGGTGATCACGCAGGTGAGGAGCAGTGTGAGCAAGGTCATGCCCAGGAGCCTGCCGCCCGCGGACCCGGCCGTCGAGGAGGTGCGCCAACTGTGGATAACCGCTCGGTCCGTTGATTCCCGGGGGCGTCCGCGCCCTGATAATCTGTATGCGTGCCCGGAAGGACACCGGCCAGGGCCAGGCCGTCGCCGATCCGCCGTCAGGCGGGGAGGCGGGAAGCCGCTCTCGTGAGCGGAGAGGTCACGGATCCGGGGAACGTTTCCGGATCACAGCCGCCAGGGGCGTCCCGGCGGCTGATTTCACGCGTCCGCATGCCACCGAAAACATGGTGGGGCGCCGCCCCTCGGTCCGTCGCCGCGGCGACGGTGGGGCGATGCCCGGGCGCAGGGCGACAACCAAATGCGGCCCGGAAGGGCCAGAGAAGGAGAACACGGGCAATGGCACCCGTCGTCACCATGCGGCAGCTCCTGGAGAGCGGCGTCCACTTCGGCCACCAGACCCGCCGGTGGAACCCGAAGATGAAGCGCTTCATCCTCACCGAGCGCAACGGCATCTACATCATCGACCTGCAGCAGTCGCTGTCCTACATCGACCGCGCCTTCGAGTTCGTCAAGGCCACGGTCGCCCACGGCGGCACGATCCTGTTCGTCGGCACCAAGAAGCAGGCTCAGGAGTCCATCGCCGAGCAGGCCACCCGCGTCGGCATGCCCTACGTCAACCAGCGCTGGCTGGGCGGCATGCTGACCAACTTCTCCACCGTCCACAAGCGGCTCACCCGGCTCAAGGAGCTGGAGGAGATCAACTACGACGACGTGGCCGGCTCCGGCATGACCAAGAAGGAGCTGCTCGGCCTGCGCCGCGAGAAGGACAAGCTGGAGCGCACCCTCGGCGGTATCCGCGACATGGCGAAGGTCCCGAGCGCCATCTGGATCGTGGACACCAAGAAGGAGCACATCGCGGTCAACGAGGCCAAGAAGCTCGGCATCCCGGTCGTGGCCATCCTCGACACCAACTGCGACCCCGACGAGGTCGACTACCCGGTCCCGGGCAACGACGACGCCATCCGCAGCGTCAGCCTGCTGACCCGCGTCGTCGCCGACTCGGTGGCCGACGGCCTCCTCGCGCGCGCGGGCGCCGCGTCCGGCGGCGACGAGAAGCCGGCCGAGGGCGCCGCCTCCGGTGCCAGCGAGCCGCTCGCCGAGTGGGAGCGCGACCTGCTGGTGAACAAGCAGGCCGAGGACGAGGCCGCCGCCGCTCCGGCGGAGGCGGAGAGA
>NZ_JBEYYT010000204.1:0-16312 GCF_040645715.1 Spirillospora sp. NPDC046719
GCGCGAGCCCCGCGTCCTCCGCCACGGCGAGCCCCTCGCCCGTGAGCGCCAGCGCCTCGGCGGCGCGGCCGGTGTTCAGCCGCGCGTGCGCGAGCGTGTTCAGCACCCGGACGCGCTCTCCCGCGCCGAGGCCGCGGGAGAGGAGCCGTTCCAGCGGTCCGGTGTCGCCGTCGCCGTCGCGCGCGGCGGCCGCGGCCACGATGAACTCCAGGCCGCCGGTCCGCGGCGCCGGGTCGAGAGCGGCGGCGAGCTCCAGGGCCTCGCGGCCGAGCCGTCCCCCCTCGTCCATCGCCCCGTGGACGAGCAGCCGGGAGGCGAGGTGCGCGAGCCTCTTGACGCGGTCCGGGGGCGAGGCGGCGGCGAGGCGTGCGGCCTCACGGAGGTCGTCCAGCTCGCCGTCGTGCCCCTGGAATCCGCGCAGCATCCCCCGGAGCGCGAGGAGCCGGGCGGCCTCGACGGGGGAGCGGGCCGGGTCGGTGCCGTCCAGCGCCTGTCGCACGAGCGGCAGCCCGCGCCTGGGGTCGCCGGCCGCGCTCGCGGCCTCCGCCGCGTCCTCCAGCACCCGCAGGCGGGTGCGCCCGGTCAGCTCGGCAGCGCCGGGGACCTCGTCCCACAGGGCGAGGACGCGTTCCAGCAGGGTGAGCTGCTCGGCGTAGGCGGTCGCCGCCCGCCGCTCTTCGGCGGCGCGCCAGGCGGCGGCCAGCGCCTTGGCCGGGTCGCCGCACCACTCCCAGTGGACGGCGAGGGCACCGGACGGGGCGTCGCTGAGCTCGGGTGCCCGCTCGATGGTCTCGGCGTAGCGGCGGTGCAGGGCGGCCCGTTCGCCCGGCAGCAGGTCGCCGTGGACGGCCTCGCGGATGAGCGCGTGCCGGAACGCGTAGCCGTCCCCGTCGGCGGCCAGCAGGCCGTGCTCGACGGCGGGACGCAGCGCCTCGGTCAGCTCGGCGTCCGTGCGGCCGGTCACCGCGGCCAGCAAGGCATGGCCCACCCGGTCCCCGGCGGCGCTCGCCGCGCGCAGCACCGCGCGGGCGGCCTCCGGGAGCCGGGCGACGCGGGCGAGCAGCAGGTCGCGCAGCGTCCCTGGCAGGGCCTCGCCGGGGGCGGCGACGAGCGTCTCGACGAACAGCGGGTTGCCGCCGCCGCGCGCGTGGACGTCCCGGACCGTCGCGTGGTCCGCGGCGCCGAGGATGCCGCGCACCTGGTCGGCGACCTCGGCGACGGTCAGGGGCGGCAGGTCGAGCCGGGCGACGTGGGGGAGCCGGCCGAGTTCGGCGAAGAGTGCGCGGGCCGCCGGCTCCTCGGGCCGGAACGTCACGACCAGCAGCACCCCCGGACGCGGCGGGTTGCGGAACAGGAAGGACAGCAGGTCGCGCGTCGAGCCGTCGGCCCAGTGCGCGTCCTCCACGACGAGGACGGCCGGTTCGCGGGCGCCGAGCCGTTCGGCGAGCGTGAGCACGTGCTCGAACAGCCGCATCCGGCCGGCGCCCTCGTCGGGCGGCGGGGCGTCGGCGCTCAGCGCGGGCATCAGCCGGGCCAGCTCCGGCAGGGCCGCCGCGGGCATCAGCGCGGTGACCGCGTCCCGGCCGAGCCGCCGCAGGATCGCGGTGAACGGGGCGTAGGGCAGGTTCGCGGCGCCGAGGTCGAGGCAGCCGCCGGTGACGGCGCGCACGTCCCGCGTGAACTCCTCGACCAGGCGCGTCTTGCCGCCGCCGGCCTCGGCGGCGACCAGCACGGCCGCGGCCTCGCCGGCGCGGGCGCGGTCATGGGCGGCGCGCAGCGCGGCCAGTTCGGCGGCGCGCCCGGCGAAGACCGGGCTGACGGGTCCCATGCCTTCAGCATGGCGGTGCGCGTCCCGGCGTTCCATCGGAATTCACGCTTAAAGTTACTTGTGTCGCGATAAGAGTCCGGGTAGCCTGGACGCGTCACATCGTCGCCCGGCAGGGGAGTCCGTTGGAGTTCTGAGGTCCGGCACCGCGCAGCGGCCGTCCACCGGCCCGCGCACGACCTCAGCGGCCCCACGTCCCGCCGGGCTTCCTCATGCCCGCCCGCGCGTCGCGCGCCCTCCGCGGTGTCTCCATGTATCAGCAGTCCGCGTGTCAGCAGCCCGCTCGCACCCGCCATGGAGGCCGCTCATGTCATTCGCCATCGTCTGCTCGGACCTGTCGTTCGCGTGGCCGGACGGCACCGCCGTCCTCGACGGCCTGGACGCCGCGTTCGGCGCCGGCCGGACCGGCCTGATCGGGGTCAACGGGTCCGGCAAGTCCACCCTGCTCAAGCTGATCGCCGGGGAGCTGCGTCCCGGGTCCGGGACCGTCGCCGTCGAGGGCGAGGTCGGCCGTCTGCCGCAGAACCTCGCCCTGGACGGCTCCGCCACCGTCGCGGACCTGCTCGGCATCGGCGCCGCCCGCGCGGCGCTGCACGCCATCGAGCGCGGCGAGGCCACCGAGGAGAACTTCGCCGCCGTCGGCGACGGCTGGGACGTCGAGGAACGCGCGCTCGCCGAGCTGGGCCGGCTCGGCCTCGGCCACCTCGGCCTGGACCGGCCCGTCGACACCCTGTCGGGCGGCGAGACGGTGATGACCGGGCTGGCCGCGCTGTTCCTGGCCCGCCCGGACGTGCTGCTCCTCGACGAGCCGACCAACAACCTCGACCTCGACGCGCGGCGCCGCCTGTACGACGCGGTCGAGTCCTGGACGGGCGTACTGCTCGTCGTCAGCCATGACCGGGAGCTGCTGGACCGGGTCGACGCCATCGCCGACCTTCGCGACGGCGCCGTCCGGTCGTTCGGCGGCAACCTGTCCGCCTACGAGGAGCTGCTCGCGGTCGAGAAGGAGGCCGCGGAACGGATGGTCCGGGTCGCCGGGACCGACCTGCGCCGGCAGAAGCGCGAACTGGAGGAGGCCCACGTCAAGCTCGCCCGCCGCAAGCGGTACGCGAACAAGATGTACGAGAACAAGCGGGAACCGAGGGCCGTCATGAAACTGCGGAAACGCGAGGCGCAGGTCTCGGCGGGCAAGCACCGCATCATGCACGAGGAACGCCTCGCCGGGGCGCGGACGCGGCTCGCCGAGGCGGAGGACGCGGTGCGCGAGGACGCCGCGATCCGGATCGAGCTGCCCGCCACCCGCGTCCCGGCCGGGCGGACGGTCGCCGCGGTCACCGGGCTCCGCGCGCCCGACCCGGCACCGGGCACGCTGGCCGAGCTGATCGTCCGGGGCCCGGAGCGGATCGCGCTCACCGGGCCGAACGGCTCGGGGAAGACGACGCTCCTGCGCGCGCTCACCGGCGAGCGCGTCCCGGACGGGGTGTCGGTGCGGATCGGCGTGGACGGCGTGCGGTACCTGCCGCAGCGGCTCGACGTCCTCGACGGGGACCGCAGCGTCGTCGACAACGTGCGCGCGGCCGCGCCGTCGGCGACGCCCGCCGAGATCCGGCAGGGGCTGGCGCGGTTCCTGTTCCGCGGCGCGAGCGCCGACCGGCCCGCCGGGACCCTGTCCGGCGGCGAGCGGCTGCGCGCGGTGCTGGCGTCGCTGCTGCTCGCCGACCCCGCGCCGCGGCTCCTGCTGCTGGACGAGCCGACCAACGACCTCGACATGGACAGCGCCGCGCGGCTCGGCGAGGCCCTCGCCGCCTACGAGGGCGCGCTGATCGTGGTCAGCCACGACCTGCCGTTCCTGCGGACGCTGCGCCTCACCCGGTGGCTGCGCATGGACCGCCGCACCGGCCTGGCCGAGGCGGGGCCCATGTGACGCGCAAGGCCCCGCGCGGAACGTCCGCGCGGGGCCTTCGGGGCCGCCGGTCAGGTCAGGACGCGGCGGGTGAACGTGCGGGTCGCGGCCCACGTGAGCAGGATCGTCCCGCCGACGATGGCCAGCAGGAACGCCCACACCGGCATGTGCGGGATGGCGGGCGTCAGGGTGCTGCGCAGCCCCTCGCTGACGTACACGAGCGGGTTGAACAGGCTGAGGATCTGCAGCCACCGGATGTGGTCCAGCGCCGACCACGGGTAGTACACGCAGCCGAGCATCGTCATCGGCAGCAGCACCATCGCGAACAGCACCTGGACCTTCTGCGGGTTCAGCAGCGTGCCGAGCAGCAGCCCGCCGGACGCGGCCAGCAGCGACCCGGCCACCATCACCACGACCAGCACGGCCCAGTTCCCGACGTGCACGTGCGGGGACTGGCCCTCGGCGTGGATGAGCAGCACGGCGGGGAACACCAGCAGCCCGCCGATCAGCCCCTGCAGGGCCGCCGCGACGATCTTCTGCACCGCCAGCAGCGGGATCGGCACCGGCGCCAGCGCCCGGTCGGTGATGGACTTCTGCCAGTTCAGCTCCATCATCAGCGGGAAGATCACCGCCATCATCGCCTGCATGATGATGGACGAGCCGACCAGCCCGGGCACCAGGATCGTGGAGAACGTCGGCCCGCCGGGCCCGCCCGCCATCGCGCCGCCGCCGAGCTT
Organism: Spirillospora sp. NPDC046719; assembly: GCF_040645715.1. Classification (NCBI taxonomy): domain Bacteria; kingdom Bacillati; phylum Actinomycetota; class Actinomycetes; order Streptosporangiales; family Thermomonosporaceae; genus Spirillospora; species Spirillospora sp. NPDC046719. The sequence continues at coordinate 4,466 of NZ_JBEYYT010000204.1, forward strand.
GGGCAGCACGTAGGAGAAGACGAACACGAACATCACCGGCTGCACCAGCACCCGGACGAACGTCGACAGGAAGTTCTTGCGCATCACCCGCGCCTCGCGGGCCATCATCGCGGCGAACGTGCGGGGGATCGTCGCCCGCGCCGGCGGCGGGGGCGTCAGGACGGTCGCGGCCGGGGCGGTCATTCGCGGTATTCCCTTCCGGTGAGGGTGAGGAAGACGGTCTCCAGGCTGGGGCGCAGCTGCGTGGCGTCGGTGACGCCGACGCCGGCGGCCGACCCGATCGCGACCAGCTCGCCGAGGATGCCCTCGGGCTCGGTGGCGAACACCCGGACCTGCCCGTCGGTGACCTCGACCTTGCTGATGCCGTCGCGGGCGGACAGCTTGTGGATCTGGTCGGGGGCGGGCGCGTCGTAGGCGACGGTGATGACGGTGTCGGCGCCCGCCGCGTTCTTCAGCTCGTCCACGGTGCCCGCGGCGAGGATCCTGCCGTGGTCGACGACCGCGACGCGGTCGCAGAGCGCCTCGGCCTCCTCCATGTAGTGGGTCGTGAGCAGGATGGTCTGCCCGCCCGCCTGCAGGCCGCGCAGCACCTCCCACAGGTTGGTGCGGGTCTGCGGGTCGAGGCCGGCCGTCGGCTCGTCCAGGAACAGCACCTCGGGCCCGTGCATCAGGGCCCGGCAGATCATCACCCGCTTGGCCTGCCCGCCCGACATCTCGAACGGGTTGCCCTTGCGGTGCTCGGTGAGCCCGAACAGCTCCATCAGCTCGTCGGCGCGGCGCCGGGCGTCGCGCGCGCTGAGCCCGAAGAACCGGCCGCGGAACTCCAGGTTCTCGGCGGCGGTCAGGTCGCTGTCGAGGGTGTTGTTCTGCGACACCACGCCGATGCGGCGCTTGATCTCGACGGCGTCCCGCACCACGTCCAGCCCGGTCACCCGCGCGGTGCCGCCGGTCGGGACGACCAGGGTGGTGAGCATGCCGATGGTCGTGGACTTGCCCGCGCCGTTCGGGCCGAGCAGCCCGAAGAACTCGCCGCGGGGAACGTCCAGGTCGATGCCGCGGACGGCGGGCACCTCGGGCCGCGGTCCGGCGGCCGGGTAGGTCTTCTTCAGCTCCACCGTCTGGACGGCGGGCTCGGGGGGTGCGCTCACGCGCGGTCTCCCTTCCCTTGCGTGCCCTCGGAGTAGGTCTCGAACTGCTTGATCAGGTTGAGCAGGAAACGGCGGACGGCCGCCTCGTCGCCCTCGTCGACGACGTCGTAGAGCTCGTGCAGGTCCGCGCCGATCGGGCCGGACTTCTCCGCGACCAGCCGGCGGCCCGAGTCGGTGATCCGCAGCATCACCCCGCGCCGGTCGCGGTGCGAGCGCTCCCGGACGACGTGGCCGTTGCGCTCGAGCGTGTCGACCACCGAGGTCACCGTGGCCGGGGTGACCAGCAGCCGCTTGGCGCACTCGCCGGGCCGCAGGCCGTCCTCGACGATGAGCAGGCGGAGCAGGAAGAACCCCGCGGGGCTGATGCCGTGCCGCTCGACGATCCGCCAGACGACGGGACCCGACAGCCGTGTCGCGGCGGCGAAGAGCCGGCCGATCGGCCACTCCTCCATGGGGCCGAGGAGCTTGAGGTCGTAGCCGAGGTTCTCCATGGCGGCGATGTTAGGCCACTGATGGTTCGAGGGCAAATCTTTAGGTGCCTAATTACTTTCCGGGCCATGGATGTCAATGTAAGTTGACATCCCGGAGGTGTCAACTCATGTTGACGTGCCGGCGCGTCTCGCGCGGCCGCGGCGCCCCTGTGTCGCTCGTCTCAGAACCCGCTGACCGCCCGTCCGACGTTGAATAGATTTCCAGTTGCGTGCATACTCTTACCTGCTTGCTTCCGAAGGAGTGGACATGGGAATCCGGACGGCGGTCGCCGGCGCCAGCGGTTACGCGGGCGGCGAGCTGCTGCGCATCCTCGCGGGACATCCAGAGTTCGAGATCGGCGCGCTCACCGCCGGCGCCAACGCCGGCACCGAGCTCGGCGCGCACCAGCCGCATCTGCGATCGCTGGCCGGGCGCGTCCTGGAGGAGACCACCCCGGACACCCTGGCCGGCCACGACGTGGTGTTCCTCGCCCTGCCGCACGGCCAGTCCGGGCCGCTCGCCGCGGAGCTCGGCGACGACGTGCTCGTCGTCGACTGCGGCGCCGACCACCGGCTCACCGACCCCGCCGCCTGGGAGGCGTTCTACGGCACCCCCCACGCCGGCACCTGGCCGTACGGGCTGCCGGAGCTTCCGGGACAGCGGGACGCGCTCCGCACCACCAAGCGGATCGCCGTCCCCGGCTGCTACCCGACCGCCGTCACCCTCGCGCTCTTCCCGGCGTTCGCCGCCGGGCTCGCCGAACCCGACGTCGTCGTGGTCGCCGCGTCCGGCACCTCCGGCGCCGGCCGCGCCCTCAAGCCGCACCTGCTCGGCAGCGAGGTCATGGGCTCCGTCAGCGCCTACGCGGCCGGCGGCGTCCACCGCCACACCCCCGAGATGACGCAGAACCTCGGCGCCGTCGCCGGCGAGCCCGTCACCGTGTCGTTCACGCCGACGCTCGCCCCGATGAGCCGCGGCATCCTCGCGACCTGCACGGCCAAGGCCCGGCCCGGCGTCACCGCCGCGACCCTCCGCGCCGCCTACGGCGACGCCTACGCCGGCGAGCCCTTCCTCGGCCTGCTGCCCGAGGGGCAGTGGCCCGCCACCTCCATGACGCTCGGCGCGAACACCGCGCTCGTCCAGGTCGCCCTGGACGAGGCGGCCGGCCGCATCATCGCGGTCGCCGCCGTCGACAACCTCGCCAAGGGCACCGCGGGCGGCGCCGTCCAGAGCGCCAACCTCGCCCTCGGCCTCCCGGAAGAACTCGGGCTGACCACGATCGGAGTGTCCCCTTGAGCGTCACCGCCCCCCGGGGTTTCCGCGCCGCCGGCGTCGTCGCCGGGCTGAAGGACAGCGGCACCCGCGACCTGGCCCTCGTCGTCAACGACGGGCCGTCCCGCGCCGCCGCCGCCGTCTTCACCCGCAACCGCGTCAAAGCCGCGCCCGTCCTGTGGTCGGAGCAGGTCCTCAAGGGCGGCCGCGTCCGCGCGGTCGTGCTGAACTCCGGCGGCGCCAACGCCTGCACCGGGGCCGCCGGCTTCCAGGACGCCCACGCCACCGCGGAGAAGGCCGCCGAGCTGCTCGCCGACTCCGCCGGCGAGATCGCCGTCTGCTCCACCGGCCTCATCGGCGAGCGGCTGCCGATGGACGCGCTGCTGCCCGGCGTGGACAAGGCCGCCGCCGAGCTGTCGCGCGGCGACGGCGGCCTCGCCGCCGCCGACGCCATCCGCACCACCGACACCGTCGCCAAGATCTCCTTCCGGCAGGGCGAGGGCGGCTACATGATCGGCGCGATGGCGAAGGGCGCGGGCATGCTCGCCCCGTCCCTCGCCACCATGCTGTGCGTGATCACCACCGACGCCGACCTGCCCGCCGAGGCGCTGGACCGGGCGCTGCGCGCCGCGACCCGCGTCACCTTCGACCGGCTCGACTCCGACGGCTGCACCTCGACCAACGACACCGTCCTGCTGATGGCGTCCGGCGCGACCGGCGCCGTCCCCGCCGAGGACGAGTTCACCGCGCTGCTCACCGAGGTGTGCGCCGACCTGACCCGGCAGCTCCTCGTGGACGCCGAGGGCGCGTCCAAGGCCATCGCGATAGAGGTCGTCGGCGCCGCGTCCGAGGACGACGCCGTCACGGTCGGCCGGTCCGTCGCCCGCAACAACCTGCTCAAGTGCGCCATCCACGGCGAGGACCCCAACTGGGGCCGGGTGCTGTCGGCGATCGGCACCACCGACGCCGTGTTCGAACCCGACCAGCTCAACGTCGCGATCAACGGCGTGTGGGTGTGCCGGAACGGCTCGTTCGGCGACGACCGCGACAAGGTCGACATGCGCCCCCGCGACGTGACGATCACCGCCGACCTGTCGGCCGGCCCGCACAGCGCGACCGTCTGGACGAGCGACCTCACCGCCGACTACGTCCACGAGAACTCGGCGTACTCCACATGAGCGCGATCACCAGCGGCGCGCAGATGCGCAAGAACCGCGCCGGGGTCATGGGCAAGGCGGAGACGCTGATCAAGGCGCTGCCGTGGCTGGAGCGCTTCCACGGCACCACCGTCGTGATCAAGTACGGCGGGCACGCGATGACCGACGAGGCGCTGCGCCACCAGTTCGCCGAGGACATCGTGTTCCTGCGCTACGCCGGGCTCAAGCCGGTCATCGTGCACGGCGGCGGCCCCCAGATCAACGCCGCGCTCGAGCGCAACGGCATCGACTCGACGTTCACCGCCGGGCTCCGCGTCACCACCCCGGAGGCCATGGAGGTCGTCCGGATGGTGCTGACCGGGCAGGTGCAGCGGGACGTCGTCGGGCTGATCAACCGGCACGGCCCGTTCGCCGTCGGCATGTCCGGCGAGGACGCCAACCTGTTCACCGCCGAGCGCAAGCACGCGCTCGTGGACGGCGAGCGGGTCGACATCGGCCAGGTCGGCGAGATCGTCGAGGTGCAGGTCGGCGCCGTCCGCGCGCTGCTCGACGACGGGCGCGTCCCCGTCGTGTCGAGCGTCGCGCGCGGCGACGACGGCGAGGTGTACAACGTCAACGCCGACACGGCCGCCGCGGCGCTCGCCGTCGCGCTGGACGCGGTGAAGCTCGTCGTGCTCACCGACGTCGAGGGCCTGTACTCCGACTGGCCCGACAGCGACGACGTGATCGACCGGCTGACCACCGACGAGCTGGCGGCGCTGCTGCCGGACCTGTCGGCCGGCATGGTGCCGAAGATGGAGGCGTGCCTGGCCGCCGTGCGCGGCGGCGTCCCGCAGGCGCACGTCCTGGACGGCCGCGTCCCGCACTCGCTGCTGCTGGAGATCTTCACCGACGAAGGGATCGGAACGATGGTGCTGCCGAGCCTCCCCGGCGGACCCGTGAGGGAGGACCTGAAATGAGCGCGGACGACCTGCGGAAGCGGTTCGAGGCCGCGTTCATGCCGAACTACGGCGTCCCCCCGGTCGCGCTGGCGCGCGGCGAGGGCTGCACCGTGTGGGACGCCGACGGGCGCGCCTACCTCGACCTGATCGCCGGCATCGCGGTCAGCTCCCTCGGGCACGCCCACCCCGCCCTCGTCGAGGCGGTGTCCGCGCAGGTCGCGTCCATCGCCCACACCTCCAACCTGTTCCTGAACGAACCCGAGGTGCGGCTCGCCGAGCGGCTGCGGGACCTGCTCGGCGGCGACGGGCGGGTCTTCCTCGCCAACAGCGGCACCGAGGCCAACGAGGCCGCGCTGAAGCTCGCGATCAAGTACGGCAAGACCAGCGGCCGGACGTACTTCGTCGCGACGGAGAACGGATTCCACGGCCGCAGCATGGGCGCCCTGTCGCTCACCGGGAAGAAGGCGATCCGCGAGCCGTTCGGCCCGTTCGCCATCGACGTCCGGTTCGTCCCCTACGGCGACGCGGACGCGCTCAAGGCCGCCGTCGGCGAGCGGTGCGCCGCGGTGTTCCTCGAACCCACGCAGGGCGAGGCCGGCGTCGTCCCCCCGCCCGACGGCTACTTCACCGCCGCCCGGGAGATCTGCGACGCCACCGGCGCGCTGTTCGTCGCCGACGAGATCCAGTCCGCGATCGGCCGGACCGGCGCCTGGTTCGCGTTCCAGCACGAGAACGCCCGCCCGGACGTCCTCACGCTCGCCAAGGGACTCGGCGGCGGCCTGCCGATCGGCGCCTGCGTCGCGTTCGGCGAGCACGGCGGGACCTTCGCCAAGGGCGACCACGGCAGCACGTTCGGCGGCAACCCGGTCAGCGCCGCCGCCGCCCTCGCCGTCCTCGACACCATCGAGAAGGACGGCCTGCTCGCCAACGCCGCCGCCGTCGGGGAGGTCCTCGCGTCCGGGATCGCGGCGATCGACCACCCGCTGCTCAAGGGCGTCCGGGGCCGGGGCCTGTGGCGCGCCGCCGTCCTCACCGGCCCGCACGCGCCCGCCGTCGAGGCCGCCGCCCGCGACGCCGGCTTCCTCGTCAACGCGCTCCAGCCCGACGCCCTGCGGATGGCCCCGCCCCTCATCCTCACCGAGGAGCAGGCCCGCTCGTTCACCACCGCGTTCCCCTCGATCCTCGACGCCGCCGCGTCCGCCGTGAAGGAGAGCTGACCCCCATGACCGTCAGGCACTTCCTGCGCGACGACGACCTCGCGCCCGCCGAGCAGGCCGAAGTCCTCGACCTCGCCGCGAAGGCCAAGAAGGACCGGTTCGCCTACCGGCCGCTCGAAGGCCCGCAGTCCGTCGCGGTGCTGTTCGACAAGCCCTCCACCCGGACCCGGCTGTCGTTCGCGACCGGCATCGCCGAACTCGGCGGCCACCCCCTCGTCATGGACGCCGGCAGCAGCCAGCTCGGCCGCGGCGAGAGCATCGCCGACACCGCCCGCGTGCTCGAACGCCAGGTCGCCGCGATCGTCTGGCGGACGGCCGGGCAGGCGCGCGTCGACGAGATGGCCGCCGGCACCGCCGTCCCCGTCGTCAACGCCCTCACCGACGAGTTCCACCCCTGCCAGATCCTCGCCGACCTGCAGACCGTCCGGGAGGCCAAGGGCGGCCTCACCGGCGCCTCCCTCGCCTACTTCGGCGACGGCGCCAACAACATGGCCCACTCCTACCTGCTCGGCTGCGCCACCGCCGGGATGCACGTCCGCGTCGCCGCGCCGGCGTCCCTGCCGCCCGACCCCGCCGTCGTCGCGCGCGCCACCGAGATCGCCGCCGCCACCGGCGGCTCGGTGACCGTCACGGACGACGCCGCCCGCGCCGCCGCCGGCGCCGACGTCCTCGCCACCGACACCTGGGTGTCGATGGGGGAGGAGGGCAAGGACACCTCGCTCTACGAGCCGTACCAGGTCAACGAGGACCTCCTCGCCCTCGCCGACCCCGAGGCGATCGTCCTGCACTGCCTGCCCGCCTACCGCGGCAAGGAGATCACCGCCGGCGTCATCGACGGCCCCCGCAGCCGCGTGTGGGACGAGGCCGAGAACCGGCTGCACGCCCAGAAGGCACTGCTGACCTGGCTCCTGGAGCGATCCCGTTGACGACCCCGATGACCAAGACCGCCCGCCAGTCCCGGGTGATCGACCTGCTGACCCGCCACCCCGTCCACTCGCAGGGCGAGCTCGCCAAGCTCCTGCAGGACGACGGCGTCGACGTCACCCAGGCCACCCTCTCCCGCGACCTCGTCGAGATCGGCGCCGTCAAGCTCCGCGCCGACGACGGCAGCCTCATCTACGCCGTCCCCGGCGAGGGCGGCGAGCGGATCCGCCGCGCCCGCACCGGCGCCGCCGAGACGTTCGCCGGCCGGCTCTCCCGGATCGCCGCCGAACTGCTCGTGTCGGCGGAGGCGTCGGCGAACCTGGTCATCGTCCGCACCCCGCCGGGCGCGGCGCAGTACCTGGCCTCGGCGATCGACCACGCCGAGTGGCCGACGATCCTCGGCACGGTCGCGGGCGACGACTCCATCCTCGTCATCGCCCGCGACCCGCACGGCGGCGACGTGGTCGCCGAGGCGCTCCTCAGGCTGACCGCCGGCCGGGAACGACGAGGTTAGAGCCGTCCCCCGCCCCGGGCGCCGCCGCGCCCGCCGCGCGGGGCGCCTGACGCGCGCCCCGGCCCCGGGGCATGGTGGGATGGCGAGTACACGAACGCACAGCGCGAGAAACAGCGCCGAGAAGAAGAGGAATTCCGTGACCAAGGCACCGACGCGACTGTGGGGCGGCCGGTTCGAGGGCGGCCCGTCGGACGCGCTCGCGCGGCTCTCGGTGAGCGTCCAGTTCGACTGGCGGCTCGCCCCGTACGACCTGATGGGCTCCCGCGCCCACGCCCGCGTCCTCAACCGGGCCGGGCTGCTCACCGACGACGAGCTCGAGCGCATGATCGGTGCCCTCGACGACCTCGAGGCCGCCTGCCGGTCCGGGGAGTTCCGGCCCGCGGTCGCCGACGAGGACGTGCACACCGCCCTCGAACGCGGCCTGCTGGAGCGGCTCGGCGCCCTCGGCGGCAAGCTGCGCGCCGGCCGCAGCCGCAACGACCAGGTCGCCACCGACCTGCGCCTGTACCTGCGCGACCACGCCCGGCAGATCGTGTCCCGGCTCGTCGAGCTGGAGACCGCGCTGATCGCGCAGGCCGAGCACAACCTCGGCGTCGCCGCGCCCGGCATGACCCACCTGCAGCACGCGCAGCCGGTCCTGTTCTCCCACCAGCTGCTCGCGCACGTCCAGCCGCTCACCCGCGACGTCGACCGGCTCCGCGACTGGGACCGGCGCGCCGCCGTCTCCCCGCTCGGCTCCGGCGCCCTCGCCGGCTCGTCGCTGCCGCTCGACCCGCAGGCCACCGCCGCCGAACTCGGCTTCGACGCCGCCGCGCCCAACTCCATGGACGCCGTCGCCGACCGCGACTTCGTCGCCGAGTTCCTCTTCGCCGCCGCGCTGATCGGCGTGCACCTGTCCCGCCTCGGCGAGGAGGTCTGCCTCTGGGCGTCGCAGGAGTTCCGCTGGATCGAGATGGACGACACCTACGCCACCGGGTCGTCGATCATGCCGCAGAAGAAGAACCCCGACGTCGCCGAGCTGGCCCGCGGCAAGGCCGGCCGGCTCATCGGCCATCTCGTCGGCCTCCTCACCACCCTCAAGGGCCTGCCGCTCACCTACAACCGCGACCTCCAGGAGGACAAGGAGGGCGCGTTCGACGCCGTCGAGACGCTGCTGCTCGTCCTGCCCGCGATGTCCGGCCTGATCGCCACCATGCGGGTCAACACCGAGCGGCTGGAGACCTCCGCGCCCGACGGGTTCGCCCTCGCCACCGACCTCGCCGAGCTGCTGGTCCGGCGCGGCGTCGCGTTCCGCGACGCCCACGAGGTCGTCGGGCACCTCGTCGTCTGGTGCCAGGTCAACGACAAGGACTTCGACGACCTCACCGACGACGAGCTGGCCAAGGTGTCGCCGCACCTCACGCCGGACGTCCGCGAGGTCCTCAACGTCCAGGGCGCGCTGGCGTCCCGCAAGGCCTACGGCGGCACCGCGCCCGACCGCGTCCGCGAGCAGATCGCCGCGCTGCGCGCCCAGGTCAACGACCACGCCTCCTGGGCCGCCGACTCCGACGCCTGACCGGCGGCTGGAGCGGAGCGGAAGGCACCGGTCAGGCCGCCCTTGCCGGAGGTGCGGGCGGCCCCACAGGGGGTACCGACCGGCGCCCGGCCGGGGCGGTCCGCGCCGCCCTCTAGGCTGGTCGACCGGCGGACCACCCCCTAGACCACGGTGAGGCGATGGACGGAGCGCTGCTGCCACGGGACTTCTTCGACCGGCCGGTGGACGAGGTGGCGCCCTCGCTGCTCGGGCACGTGATCACGCATCGCACGCCCGAGGGCGAGGTCGCCGCGCGGCTCACCGAGGTCGAGGCGTACGCGGGCCCGCTCGACCCCGCGTCCCACGCGTACCGCGGCGAGACGCCGCGCAACGCGGTCATGTTCGGGCCGCCCGGGCACGTCTACGTGTACTTCACCTACGGCATGCACTTCTGCATGAACCTGGTCTGCGGCCCCGAGGGGACGTCGTCGGCGGTGCTGCTGCGCGCAGGCGAGATCATCGAGGGGGAGGACCTCGCGCGGGCCCGCCGCCCGAAGTCCACCGTCCGCGACCTGGCCCGCGGCCCGGCCCGGCTGTGCCAGGCCCTCGGCGTCGTCCGGGACCAGAACGGCCTGGACGTGTGCACGCCCGGCGGCGAGATGACGATCCTGCGCGGCGAGCCCGCCGACCCCGCGCTGATCCGCAGCGGGCCGCGGACCGGCGTCAACGGCGCCAAGGAGGTGCCGTGGCGGTTCTACGTCGACGGCGACCCGACCGTGTCGCCGTACCGGGCGCACGTCCCGCGCGTCCGCCGGAAGGCCGCCGGGCGGGCCTGACCTCCGAATATCGTTGGCGTGGGCTCAGGCCCATCGGGCAGTCTGGTGAAAGAGCCGGACGGCAAGGCTGAGACGAGGGAGAACGTGACCGACATCCTGGATGACCTCGCGTGGCGCGACCTGATCGCGCAGTCCACCGATCTGGACGAGATGCGGGCGCTGCTCGCCGCGGGGCCGGTCACGCTGTATTGCGGGTTCGACCCGACGGCGCCCTCGCTGCACCTCGGCAACCTCATCCAGATCCTCATCCTGCGGCGCTTCCAGCAGGCGGGCCACCGCCCCCTCGGCCTCGTCGGCGGCGCCACCGGCCAGATCGGCGACCCGAGCGGCAAGAGCGCCGAACGCGTCCTGAACTCCGAGGAGACCGTCGCCGGCTGGGTCGAGCGGATCCGCGGCCAGGTGTCGCGGTTCCTGGACTTCGACGAAGGCCCCACCGGCGCCACCATGGTCAGCAACCTCGACTGGACCGGCCCCATGTCGGCCATCGAGTTCCTGCGCGACATCGGCAAGCACTTCCCGGTCAACCGGATGCTCGCCCGGGAGACCGTCAAGGCCCGCCTCGACACCACCGGGATGAGCTACACCGAGTTCAGCTACGTGCTCCTGCAGTCCATGGACTTCCTGGAGCTGTACCGCCGGTACGGGTGCGTCCTGCAGACGGGCGGCAGCGACCAGTGGGGCAACCTCACCGCCGGCGTCGACCTCATCCGCCGCGTCGAGGGCGGAAGCGCCCACGCGCTGACGACGCCGCTGCTCACCAAGGCGGACGGCACGAAGTTCGGCAAGACCGCCGGGGGCGAGACGTACTGGCTCGACCCCGAGCTGACCTCGCCGTACGCGTTCTACCAGTTCTGGATCAACGCCGACGACCGCGACGTGGAGAAGTTCCTCAAGGTCTTCAGCTTCCGCTCCCGCGAGGAGATCGAGGACCTGGTCAAGCAGGGCGCCGAGCGGCCCGCCGCACGCCTGCCGCAGCGCGCCCTCGCCGAGGAGATGACCACGCTCGTCCACGGCGCGGACGAGACGGCCGCGGTCATCGCCGCGTCCAAGGCCCTGTTCGGCCAGGGCGCGCTGGAGGAGCTGGACGAGCGGACCCTCAGGTCCGCGCTCGCCGAGGTGCCCCGCACGGAGATCCCACCGGGAGAGCTCCCGCCCGTCGTGGATCTCCTGGCGGCCTCAGGGCTCTGCAAGAGCAAGTCGGAGGCCCGGCGGACGATCAGCCAGGGCGGCGTGTACCTGAACAACGCCAAGGTCGAGTCGGAGGACGCCGCGCCGGCGTCCGGCGACCTGCTGCACGGCCGCTTCCTCGTCCTGCGGCGGGGCAAGCGGAACGTCGGCGGCGTCGAGGTGACCGGCTCCTGAACCGCGCGTGACGAGCGCCCGTCCGGACCTCTCCGGGCGGGCGCTCGCCCTACCCGGGGGAAAACTTCGGTAGATCCACGTCACAGTGAGGTCACGAGCGGCCTCAACTGGGCCGCTCTGAGGCCACGAAACCCCCTCTGACCTGCTTAAACGTGCCGCAGGCGATCGATTTGACGGTCCCCTCGCAGGGACCTAATGTTCTACACGCCCCACGGGGGAGCGGGACGCCGGCAAGGCGGCCGGCCCCGGGGGAACCTCCAACAGATCAGCTGGGACGGACCTGTCCGCGCCCAAATGGGACGTTGGAGGCCGAACCGCCCAGAGTTTGACAAAGCGGGCGGATCGGGTAGGCTTGAAGGGTTGCCCCGGGGTGGGGCTCGCGGAAGCGGGTCCGGCGCGGTGGGTGTCCGTTTCTTGAGAACTCAACAGCGTGTTAAAAGCCAGTGCCTTTATCGACCTGGCCGGTTCGGCCGGGTCGCCCCGTGCCATCCC
>NZ_JBEYYT010000205.1:0-16309 GCF_040645715.1 Spirillospora sp. NPDC046719
CCTCCCCGGGGTGCGCCCCGCGCGGGGCGCCCGGCGCCGAACGCACCGCCTTCAGAAGACCGGGATGATGTCCTCGGCCTCGATGCCGCTGACGTCGACGCCGGAGATGTCCAGCTCGGGGATCGCGGGGAACTCGATGCCCCAGCGCTCCACGATCGCGCGGACGCGGGCGATCGCGACCCGCCAGTTCTCCGCCTGCTCGTCGAACGACAGCACGCCGAGACCCGCGTCGCGGGCGTGGTCCATCAGCACGCGGTGGTTGTGCAGGAAGTAGGGCGGCAGGTCCCAGAAGCCCTCCGGCGGCTCCCAGAGGATCATCGACAGGAACACGAAGCCGGCCCGCAGCTGCTTGGTGATCTGGCCCTTGACGTCCTCGGTGAGGCCGGGCCACTCGTTCTCCAGGATCGTCATGCAGATCTGCAGGTGCCGCGACTCGTCCCGGCCGATCCGCTTGAACATCTCGCCGAACAGCGGATGCCGGGTGCCGGACGCCATGCCGCGGAACAGCGTCGACGCGGCCATCTCCCCCATCATGAAGCTGGTGAACAGCACGGCCAGCGAGTACTTGCGGACGGCGCTGTTGTAGCCCTGCCAGTAGCGGCCGCCGTTGTGGTAGAGCCAGCCGATGTTGTTGTGCGCGGCCTTCTCCAGGTCGGTCCGCGGCGTCCAGTCGAGCGGCCCGCCCGGCCAGATCCGCGCGATCGACCGCTGGCAGCACTCCTCGTGGTTCATCTCGTCGCGGGTGATGGAGAAGAAGCACTTGCGGACCGGGTCCTCCTCGTGCTGCTCGAACGCGTGGATGGTCGCGCGGGCGAACACCGCGGGCCCGGAGGCGTCGAAGTTGGCGAGGACCGCGAACCAGTACATGAGCCCGAGGCGCTGCTCCAGCGGGAACCCGTCCGGGCGCAGCTCGTCCCACGGCAGGTCGGCGGGGTTCCAGACGGTCCGCTTCGACTTCTCGTAGATCGCGGCGAGCTTGTCGGTCTCGACCCGCCACTCCATCGGGTAGATGTTCGGCTGCGGGATGTCCGGGGCGGGCCAGAACCCGCCCTCAGGAACGGTCGGCTTGTCGGCCATGCAAGGCTCCTCGATGGTCACCGTCTCGTGACGCCCTACCGTCCATTGTGGGCGTCCCGGCCGCGACCGGGAAGGCGGAGGGGGCGCGGCGCACCCGCGTCCGCTGGGTCAGGGCCACGCACACGAGGACGCCGGCGGCGCCCAGCACGGTCACCGCGTCGATCGGCTCGCCGAGCAGCAGCCACGACCAGCCGAGCGTCATCACCGGCTGGGCGAGCTGGACCTGGCTCGCGCGGGCGATCCCGGCCCGCGCCAGCCCCTCGTACCAGGCGAAGAAGCCGAGGTAGGCGGAGAAGGCGGTCACGTAGCCGAAGCCGAGCACGGCGTGGCCCGTCCAGTGCGGGTGCGTCGTCGCGAGCAGGCCGCCGGTCACCGGGACCGTGATCGGCGCCGCCAGGACGAGCGCCCAGGAGATCACCCGCCAGCCGGGCATGTCGCGGGCGAGGCGGCCGCCCTCGGCGTAGCCCGCGGCGGCGGCCAGCAGCGCGCCGAACAGCAGCAGGTCGGCGGCGCTGAACCGGCCGGCGCCCCGGATCAGCGCGAAGCCGGTGACGCAGGCGGCGCCGGCGGCACCGGCGAGCCAGAAGGCGCGGGACGGGCGCTCGCCCGCCCGCAGCACGCCGAGGACGGCGGTCGCCGCAGGGAGCAGCCCGACCACGACCGCCGAGTGGGAGGACGAGGCGCCCCGGTCGAGCGCGAGCGTGGACAGGATCGGGAACCCGAAGACCACCCCGGCGGCCGCGACGGCGAGCGCGCCCCATTCGCGGCCACGCGGCCGGCGGGCCCGGACCGATAGCAGTGCGATCGCGGCGAGGACGCTCGCGGCGGCCGACCGGCCGACCCCGATCAGGTAGGGGTCGAGGCCCTCCAGCCCGTATTCGGTGCCCGGAAGGGTGAAAGAGAAGATCAGCACGCCCAGCGCGGCGAGCCAGATGCCGATCCCCGGCCCCGTGCCCGCTACCGTGCTGGAGACAGTAGCGCTATCCTTGGTCTTCATGAATAACGATAGCAGTGTGGCGGCACTCGCCGACGCGCTGCGCACCGAGGTGGGCCGGCTGAGCCCGGGCGAGCGGCTGCCGTCGAGCCGGGCGCTGGTCGAGAGGCACCGCGTCAGCCCCGTCACGGTGTCGCGGGCCATCGGGCTGCTCGCCGCCGAGGGGCTGGTCGTCACGCGCCCGGGCGCGGGCGCGTTCGCCGCGCGCCGCCCCTCCGCCGCGTCCGAGCCCGCCGACTTCGGCTGGCAGGCGGTGGCCCTCGCCGGCCGCTCGGTGGACGCGGCGGGCGTGTCCTGGCTGCTCACCCCGCCGCCGGAGGGCGCCGTCGCGCTCAGCGGCGGCTACCCGCACCCGAGTCTGCAGCCGGTCCGCGCCCTGGCGAACGCCGCGGGGCGGGCGGCCCGGCGGCCGAACGCGTGGGACATGCCCCGCCCCGGCGGCGTGCCCGAGCTGCGCGCCTGGTTCGCCCGCGGCGTCGGCGGCGGCGTGTCCCCCGGCGACGTGACCGTCACCAACGGCGGGCAGCAGTCGCTCACGACCGTGCTGCGGGCGCTGCTCCCGCCCGGCGCGCCCGTCCTGGTCGAGTCGCCGACGTATCTCGGCGTGCTGGCCGTCGCGCGGGCGAGCGGGCTGCGGCCCGTCCCCGTGCCGGTGGACGCCGACGGCGTCCGCCCCGACCTGCTCGCGGAGGCGTTCGCGATGAGCGGCGCGCGGGCGTTCTACTGCCAGCCGGCCTTCCACAACCCGACCGGGGCGGTGCTGAGCGCCGAACGGCGCGCGCGCGTCCTCGACATCGCGCGCGCCGCCGGGGCCTTCGTGGTGGAGGACGACTACGCACGCCACCTCGGCATCGACCGGCCTCCGCCGCCGCTGATCGCGCAGGACGCCGACGGCCGGGTCGTGCACATCGCCTCGCTCACCAAGGCCACCGCGCCGAGCCTGCGGATCGCCGCGGTGATCGCGCGCGGCCCGGTCGCCGAGCGGATCCGCGCGACGCAACTCGTCGAGGAGTTCTTCCCCGCCCGGCCGCTGCAGGAGACGCTGCTCGAACTCGTCAGCTCGCCTGGCTGGCCGCGGCACCTGCGGGCGCTGCGGACGGCGCTGCCGGCGCGCCGCGACGCGCTGCGCGCCGCGCTCGCCCGCGACCTGCCGGAGCTGCGCCCGAACCGTCCGGCGGGCGGCCTCCACCTGTGGGTCCGGCTGCCGGACGGCCTCGACGACGTCGCGGTCGCCGAGGCCGCGCTGCGCGCGGGAGTGCTGGTCAGCGCCGGGCGGCCGTTCTTCCCCGCCGAGCCGCCCGCGCCGTTCCTGCGGCTGAGCTACGGCAGCGCGTCGTCGGAGGCGGAGCTGGCGGAGGGCGTCCGGCGCCTCGCCACCGTCCTGCGCTGACGTCCCGCCGGACGGCCAGGGCCGATGGCCGCCCGGGCGGTCGGGGCGGTCAGGGCACCGTGCAGAAGCAGAACTCGTTGCCCTCCGGGTCGCGCCACACCCGGAACGGGGCCCGCGGGTCGCCCATCGGCCCGCCGGCCGGGGTCGCGCCGAGGCGGGCTGCGCGCTCGCCGGCGGCGTGGATGTCGGGGACGTCCAGGTCGAAGTGGATCCGGTTCTTGATCGTCTTGCGCTCCGGGACGCGCTGGAACGACAGGACCGGGCCGCCCTCGCCCGCCGGTTCCAGGTCGAGCCAGCCGTCCTCGGCGGCGGCGGTCCGCACGCCGAGCAGCCCGCCCCAGAACGCGGCCAGCGCCTCCGGGTCGGCGCAGTCGACCACGACGCCGAGCTTCAGTCCGCTCATCGGGCTCCTCCCACGGGACGGGCGATCCGGACCGAGCGCGCGGCGGCGCGCCGGCAGTGCACGGGCTCGGGACGGCGGACCGGACGCGCCGGGCGCAGGGCGCGGAGCCGGGCGCCGAGCCGGGCGCGCCTGCGCGCCGCGCGCTCCCTCGCCAGGGCGCCGGCGGTGAGCCGCGCCTCGACGATGTCGGCCTGCAGTCCGGCGAACTCCCGCTCGGCCCAGGCGTGCCGGGTCGCGAGGCCCGCCAGGTACGGCAGCGCGTTCATCGCGCCTCCCTTCATTGACACCAGTGAAACGGTAACGGTGGTGTCGGAATCGTGCAACCACTCAAACCCGTTCACTGGTGTCGACGGTTGGTAGGCTGCTCACGGACGGGTGGAGGGACGATGACGGACGCGCAGACCGACGACCCGGCCCTGCTGCTGCAGGACTTCGTCAACACGCTGGACGTCGACTCCGGCACCGACGGCCTCCCCGCGCCGGAGGCGCTGGCCGGATGGCTGGCCGGGCGCGGGCTCGTCCCGCCCGGGACGCCCGCCGGGCCCGCCGACCTGAGCACCGCGATCGCCCTGCGCGAGGGCCTGCACGAGGCCATGGCCGCCCACCACGGGCCGCAGGAGGCCGGCTTCCCCGGCGAGCTGGAGGACGCGCTCGCCGCGCTGCCGCTGCGCGTCGTCCTCACCGGGCCGCGGCCCGCGCTCGTCCCGCTCGACCCGCCCGCGACGGCCGCCGCGGGACTCGCCCGCCTCGCCGCCGCGATCATGGACGCGGCCGCCGCCGGGACGTGGCCGCGCCTCAAGGTCTGCCAGGAGGGCACCTGCCGCTGGGCGTTCCTCGACACGTCCAAGAACCGGTCGCGGTCCTGGTGTTCGATGCGCACCTGCGGCAACCGCACCAAGACCCGCGCCTACCGGGCCCGCAACCGCGCCTGAGCCGGTGTCCGGGCCCTAGGGTGTGCGGTGATCGTCCAGGGAGAGGGGCTGCGATGACCGGTGGTGGGGCCGATGCGGGGGTGCGGGAAGCGCGGCGCGCGGACGCGGCCGCCGTCGCCGACATCCAGGTGCGCGCCTGGCGGCACGGCTACCGCGACCTGCTCCCCGCCGGCGTCCTCGACCGGGTGACCGGCCCGGACGCGCTGGAGGCGTGGCAGGAGCGGTGGGCGGACGCGGCGGCGAACCCGCCGAGCCCGCGGCACCGGCTGCTCGTCGCGGTCGCGTCCGACCTGGTCGTGGGATTCGCGGCGCACGCGCCCGCCGAGGACCCCGACCTCGACGCCGCGACCACGGCCGAGCTGATCACCCTGCTGGTCGACCCGCTGCACGCCCGCGCCGGGCACGGCAGCCGGCTGCTCGCCGCCACCGTCGACCTGCTCCGCGAGGACGGCTTCACCACCCTGATCAGCTGGGCCTTCGAGAAGGACGAGGTCACCCGGGCGTTCCTCGGCGGCGCCGGCTGGGCGCCGGACGGGACGGCCCGCACCCTCGACATGGGCGAGCCCGTCCGGCAGGTCCGGCTCCACACCGACATCACCGTTCGCTGACGTCACCGTTCGCTGAGAGCACCGTTCGCTGAGAGCACCGTTCGATAGGGGCGCTGTTCGGCAGGGGTCGGTGAGGGGCACGGCCCGTCCGGCCATATCGTTGAGGCCGTGCCCGAGTCCACCTCCCTGTCGCCGCATGCCCCGGCGACGCCGCCGAGCGCCGACCACCGCCGGTGGCTCGGCATGGTCGTCATCAGCCTGGGCGTGTCGCTGGTCGTCGTGGACGCCACCATCGTCGGCGTGCTGCTGCCGCGGATCGTGTCCGACCTGGACCTGACGACCGCCGGCGCGGAGTGGATCACCTCGGTGTACTCGCTGGTGTTCGCGGCGCTGCTGATCCCGTTCGGCCGCGCGGGCGACCTGTTCGGGCGGCGCCGGATGTTCGTGCTCGGCGTGGCGGTGTTCGCGCTCGCGAGCCTCGCCGCAGCGGCGGCGGGCGGCGGCGGCGCGCTGGTGGCGGCGCGGGCGGCGCAGGGCGTCGGCGCGTCGATGGTCCTGCCCGCGACGCTGTCCACGGTGAACGCGGTGTTCACCGGACGGGACCGTGCCATCGCGTTCGGGATCTGGGGCTCGATGATCAGCGGGATGGCCGCGCTCGGGCCGCTGATCGGCGGGGCCGTCGCGACCGGCGGCGGCTGGCGCTGGGCGTTCGGGATCAACGTGCCGCTCGGCGCGGCGCTCATCGCGGCCGCGTTCCGGCTGATGCCGGAGACCCGCGGGGCGGGCGCCGCCGCGCGGGGCACGCTGCGCGAGATCGACTGGTCCGGGGCGGCGCTGTCCGCGCTCGGGCTCGCCGCGCTGGTGTGCGGGCTGATCGAGGGCCAGACGTACGGCTGGTGGGCGGCCACCCGGCGGTTCTCGGTGGGCGGGTTCGAGTGGCCGGGCACCGGGCTGTCGCCCGTCCCGGTGGTGATCGCGCTCGGGATCGTGCTGATCGCGGCGCTGGTGGTGGTCGAGCGGGCGCGGGCGGCGGCGGGCCGTCCGGTGATGCTGGACCTCGACCTGTTCCGGATCCCGAACTTCCGGCACGGCAACCTCGCCTCGTCCCTGATCAACGTGGGCGAGCTGGGGCTGCTGTTCATCCTGCCGCTGTTCCTGCTGGGCGTGCACGGCACGAACCCGCTGCAGATCAGCGTCGCGATCCTGCCGCTGGCTATCGGGGCGTTCCTCACCGGCGGGTACGCGGGCAAGCTCGCCAACAAGCGCGGCGCGCACCGGGTCGTGCAGATCGGCATGGTGCTGGAGGTCGCCGCCGTCCTCGCCCTCGGCGTCACCGTGTCCGCGACGACCGGCGGGTTCGGGCTCGCGCCCTGGATGCTGCTGTACGGCCTGGGTCTCGGCCTGACGTCGGCGCAGCTCACGAACGTCTCGCTCGCGGACGTCCCGCCGGCGCAGGCCGGGCAGGCGTCCGGCACGCAGTCCACCGCGCGGCAGGTCGGCGCCGCCCTCGGCATCGCCCTGATCGGGACGGTGTTCGCCACGAGCCTCGGGCACGCGATGAGCGACCGGCTCGCCGGGACGGCGCTGGCGCCCGACGTGCAGGCGTCGGTGACCCGGCACCTGCGCGAGAGCGCCGGGACGTACGGACGTGATCTTCACGACAGTCCCGGCACGGCGGTCGAGGCGCACGCCGCGGACGCGAGCCTCGCCGTCGCGACCAGGCACGCCGCGCTCACGACCGCCGCGATCCTCGCCGCCGGGCTGATCCTCTCGCTCCGGCTGCGCCCGAGCACTGATCGACATCGGGAAGAATCGGAACCCCAGGGCGGCTGACACCCCCTGAACCCCTGTCGTCCCACGAGAACGAGCGGTAACTGTGGCCACGCTGAACCAATGGGTCGCCGGATCGCGGCCCCGCACCCTCCCCGCGTCCCTCGTTCCCGTCGTCGTCGGCACCGGCGTCGCGATCGGCGTGGACCACGCCATCTGGTGGCGCGCGCTCCTGGCGGCGTTCGTCGCGCTCGTCCTGCAGATCGGCGTGAACTACTCCAACGACTACAGCGACGGCATCCGCGGCACCGACGAGGACCGCGTCGGGCCGCTGCGCCTCGTCGGCTCGAAGGTCGCCCCGCCCAAGCAGGTCCTCGCCGCCGCGCTCGGCTGCTTCCTGGCCGCCGCCGTGGCCGGGCTGGTACTCGCCGCCGTCACCACCTGGTGGCTGCTGCTGGTCGGCGCGGTCGCGATCCTCGCCGCGTGGTTCTACACCGGCGGCAAGACCCCGTACGGCTACCGGGCCCTCGGGGAGGTGTCGGTCTTCGTGTTCTTCGGCCTCGTCGCGGTCGTCGGGACCGTGTACGTGCAGGCCGAGAAGCTGCCCTGGGAGGGCTGGGCGGCGGCGGTGCCGGTCGGCCTGCTCGCCTGCGCGCTGCTGGTCGCCAACAACCTGCGCGACATCCCCACCGACCGCGAGTCCGGCAAGCGGACGCTCGCGGTCGTCCTCGGCGACCACCGAACCCGGATCCTGTACGCCGCGTGCGCCGCGCTGCCGTTCATGTTCGTGCTGGTGCTGGCCGCGCCGCACCCGTGGGCGCTGATCGCGCTGCTCGCCGCGCCGCTGTCGATCCCGCCGACGCAGAAGGTGCTGGGCGGCGCGTCCGGCCCCGCCCTGATCCCGGTGCTGGGCGAGACCGGCCGCCTCCAGATCGCCTACGGGGTACTGCTCGCCATCGGCCTGGCGCTTTGAGCCGCACGGGGAACCAGACGGGCCCGCCTCCTCCGCGCGGGTGAGACGGGCCCGGCGCGGCGCTCAGCCCGCCGCGGTCAGGCGAGGCTCCAGTCGATCTCGGGCTGGCCGGCGTCGACCAGTGCCTTGTTCACGGCGCTGAACGGGCGCGTCCCGAAGAACTTCTTCGCGCTCAGCGGGCTCGGGTGCGCGGACTCGATCACGGTGTGCTGCGGTCCGGTGATGAGCCGCGCCTTCTTGCGGGCGTAGGCGCCCCACAGCACGAACACGACGCGGTCGGTCTTGTCGTTCAGCGCGCGGATCGCGGCGTCGGTGAAGTCCTCCCAGCCCTTGCCCGCGTGCGACCCGGCGTCGCCGCCGCGCACGGTCAGCACCGCGTTCAGCAGCAGGACGCCCTGGTCGGCCCACGGGGTGAGGTCGCCGGACACGGCGGGCGGGATCTCCAGGTCGGACGCCATCTCCTTGTAGATGTTGCGCAGCGACGGAGGCAGCCGCACGCCCTCGCGGACGCTGAAGCTGAGCCCGTGCGCCTGGCCCGGGCCGTGGTAGGGGTCCTGGCCGAGGATCAGCACGCGGGCCCGGTCGAACGGGCAGTGCCGGAACGCGTTGAACAGGTCCTCGCGGGGCGGGTACACGGTCTGCCCGTCGTACTCCCCCGCCACGAAGGCGCCCAGCGCGGCGGTGGCGACCGGGTCGAGCAGCGGTTCGAGCCGCTGCCTCCAGTCGGCGGGGAGCAGTTCCATCAGGTCGAGGGACATCGTCCGTGCCTCCGGGGAAAGTGATCTCGGTTGAGGGAACAGTAGCGCCGGGCACCGACACGCCGGAGACGATCGGCGGGAGTGGCGGGCGCCCCTCGGGCGCCGCCGACACGCTGAAGGCGGAATCCCGAGGACGGACCGGGTCCGTCCCTAGGATTCTGCGATATGCCCGACTCCCCCCGAGCGCGCCTTTCCGGCGCCGTCGGGCGTGCCCGCGCGTCCGCCCTGCTCGTCCCGGTCGTCCTGGCCGGCCTCGCCGCCGGGTGCGGCGGCTCGTCCGGGCCCGTGACGCTGACGGTGCTGGCGTCCTCGTCGCTCACCGAGGTGTTCGGCGAGATGAGCACGGCCTACCGCCAGACGCACCCGGACGTCCGGGTGAGGCCGGAGTTCGGCGGTTCGGCGGAGATGGCGGAGCGGCTCGCCGAGCGCGACCCCGGCGACGTGCTGGCGACCGCCGACACCGCCAGCCTGGACCAAGTCGGCCGGTATCTCGACGGCCACCGCCGGGCCATCTGCGGCACCTCGCTCACCATCGCCGTCGGGCCCGGCAACCCCAAGCGCATCCAGGGCCTGGGCGACCTGGAGCGGCGGGGGCTGCGGGTCGTCGCGGGCGCCTCGTCCGTGCCGATCGGCCGCTACACCCGCCAGGCGTTCGCGAAGGCGGGGGTGACCGTCCGGACGAGCGCCGAGGAGATCAGCTCCCGGGCCGTGCTGGACGAGATCCGCGTCGGCGACGCCGACGCCGGCGTGGTCTACATCACCGACCTCCGGTCCGCCGGGGTCGCGGTCAGCAGCGTTCCGATTCCGGCCGACCAGAACGTCACCGCGACCTATTCCGCGGCGGCGGTCAAGGTCGGGCCGCACCGCCGGGACGCCGACGACTTCGTGTCCTGGCTGGTCACGCCCGAGGCGCAGCGGCTGTTCCACAAGTACGGGTTCACCACCCCCGTCGACCCGCAGTGACCCGCGCCACGTCCCGGGGTGTGCGTTCGCCCACCGCTGATACGGCACGGGAACGTCTCGTACCGGAATCCCGTTTACCACCCCGGAGCCCCGAACCGGGACTCCGTCGAAGCCGATCACTCGTGCCACGCGCGAGCGATGCGTACCGGGAGATGCCAGACGTGCCGTCCAAGCGACCCGCGCCACAGCCGAGCGAGGCGGCGGCGCAGCGTGCAGGTTCCACGGAGCGCGACCGGCGCGAGTCGGTGCCGCCGCGCAACGACCCCGAGCGGCCCTGGCGCGCCGAGGGCGTGCCCGAGCGGCCGAAGAAGGCCGGCGGCGGCTTCGGCGGCTGGCGTCCCCGCCGCAACACCTCCCTGTTCTGGCTGCTGCTGCTCGTGGTGTTCGGGCTGAGCTACGTCTCGATGCACTACACCGGCCGGCAGGACAAGGTGAGCGTCCCCTACACGGCCTTCACCCAGCAGGTGCAGGCCGGGAACGTCAAGGACGTCTACACCAAGGGCTACCAGATCCAGGGCAAGCTGAAGAACGCGCAGCAGGTCCCCGGCCAGAAGGACACGAAGAAGACCTACACGGCGTTCGAGACGCTGCGTCCCGCGTTCGCCGACGACAAGATCTACACCGAGATGGTGAACAAGGGCGTCGCGGTCGAGGCGAAGCCCGTCAACGAGGACCGCGGCCTGCTCGCCAACCTGGCGCTGTCGCTGCTGCCCACGCTGCTGTTCGTCGGCCTGTGGATCGGCGTCATGGTGTGGCTGCAGCGCCGGATGACCGGCGGCGGTGGCGGCGGGATCATGGGCGGCTTCGGCCGCTCGCCGAAGCCCGTCGCGCCCGACGAGAAGCGCGCCACGTTCGCCGACGTCGCCGGCATCGACGAGGTCGAGGCCGAGCTCAGCGAGGTCGTCGACTTCCTCAAGGACCCCGGCAAGTACCGCCGGATGGGCGCCCGCGTCCCGCGCGGCGTGCTGCTCACCGGCGCCCCCGGCACCGGCAAGACGCTGCTGGCCCGCGCCGTCGCCGGCGAGGCCGACGTGCCGTTCTACTCCGCCGCCGCGTCGGAGTTCATCGAGATGGTCGTCGGCGTCGGCGCCGCCCGCGTCCGCGAGCTGTTCACCGAGGCCCGCAAGACCGCCCCGTCGATCATCTTCATCGACGAGATCGACACCATCGGGCGGACCCGCGGCAGCGGCGCCAGCCTCGGCGGGCACGACGAGCGCGAGCAGACGCTGAACCAGATCCTCACCGAGATGGACGGCTTCTCCGGCTCCGAGGGCGTCGTGGTCATCGCCGCCACCAACCGCCCTGACATCCTCGACGCGGCGCTGATGCGGCCCGGCCGGTTCGACCGGCAGGTCGCGGTGTCGCCGCCCGACCTGGACGGCCGCGTCGCGATCCTGCGGGTGCACACCCGCGAGGTCCCGCTCGGCGGCGACGCCGACATCCGCTCGGTCGCGAAGATGACGCCCGGCATGACGGGCGCCGAACTGGCCAACCTCGTCAACGAGGCCGCGCTGCTCGCCGTCAAGCGCGAGAAGAGCGCGGTCGACATGGACGACTTCCAGACCGCGCTGGAGAAGGTGCAGCTCGGCACCCGCCGCGCGCTGGTCATGCCGTACGAGGAGCGGCGCCGCACGTCCTACCACGAGTCCGGGCACGGCCTGCTCGGCATGCTGCAGCCGGGCGCCGACCCCGTCCGCAAGATCACGATCGTGCCGCACGGCCGCGCCCTCGGCGTCACCGTGTCCACGCCCGACAGCGACCGCTACGCCTACGACGAGCGGTACCTGCGCGGCCGGATCATCGGCGCGCTCGGCGGGATGGCCGCCGAGGAGCTGGTGTTCGGCGTGATCACCACCGGGTCGGAGAGCGACCTGGAGCAGGTCACCAAGATCGCGCGCGGGATGGTGGGCCGCTGGGGCATGTCCCCGAAGGTCGGCCCGCTGTCGATCCTGCCGTCCGACGGCATGGAGCCGATGGGCCAGTACGCCGCCCAGGGCACCCTGGACGCCGTGGACCTGGAGGCCCGCCGGATCGTCGACGAGTGCTACGCCGAGGCCCTCGAGACGCTGCGCGCGCACCGCGACCAGCTCGACTCGCTCGCCGCCGCGCTGCTGGAGGCCGAGACCCTCGACGAGGAGGCCGCCTACTCCGCCGCGGGGATCACCCGCAGCATCACCGAGGTCGACCTCTCCAAGACCCCCACGCGCGGCTAGGCCCGGCCGACGCGGGGCAGCCCGATCGGGTTGGGGTAGGGCATCTCCCCCGCGTCGGCCACCGCCTCCGCGACGGGGACCAGCAGGTCGTAGAGGGCCTTCGGGTCGTCGACGGCGCGGTAGGGCGGGGCGGCGAGCGCGTCGGTGCGCTCCTCGACGCGGGCCTTGAGGGACCGTCCCGCGCCGGTCGCGGTGCCGCCCTCCACGAGGCCGCGGGCGGCGAGGGCGTCCGCCGCCTCGTCCCACTGCTCCCGCGACCAGCCCCGGCTGATCAGCATCTGGTCGGAGGTGACCGCGCCGACGGCGGCGGCGAGGACGTTCGCGGTCAGCCCGTCGAGCCCCTCGCTCGTGAGGACGGCCACGTGCCCGTCGCCGCGGTGCTCGCGCAGCGCCGTGGCGGCCTGCCAGAGCGCCTCGACGGGGTCGTCCGGGACGTCCAGGTCGCGGTTGGCGCCGAACAGCGGGCGCCCCGCCGTGTCCGCCTCCTCGACCGCGCGGTGCAGGACCGGCGCCGTCTCGGCGGCCGTCCGCTCGATCCCCGGCACGATCCGGCGGAGGGCCCGCGCCGCCGCCGCGCCCCGTATCCCGAGGATGCGCTCGGGCGAGGCGAAACGCCACGCGTCCGGGACGGCCCGCCGCACCCGGGACGGATGGAACCCGAAGAACGCCGCCTCGACCACGCCCGCCGGGACCGCGCCCATCGGCGCGGCGCGGCTGCCGAAGTAGCCCATCCAGAAGCCCTTCAGCCCGACCTCCTTGTTCGCCTCCAGGCATTCGGGTTCGAAGTACGTCACCGCGTGCAGCGGCTCCAGGACCGTCCACAGGTCCCGCGCGATCGAGTCGTCCACCCGTCGAACGTTAAGGGCACGTTCTCGCACCCGACAAGCCGTCACATTCGGCCCGGCCGATCCGTCAATGTGGTGGATGGGGCCGACGAGGGGGACTGCAATGGACGAGCGCGACTTTCTGGCGAACCGGTTCGAGGAGCACCGGACGCACCTGAAGGCGGTCGCCTACCGGATGCTCGGATCGCTGGCGGAGGCGGACGACGCCGTCCAGGAGGCGTGGCTGCGGCTGAGCCGGTCCGACACCAGCGAGGTCGCCAACCTCGGCGGATGGCTCACGACCGTCGTCGGGCGGGTGTGCCTGGACATGCTGCGGTCCCGCACGTCCCGCCGCGAGGACCCCATCGAGGAACGGTTGCCCGACCCGGTGATCGGGCCGGCCTCCGGCACCGATCCCGAGCAGGAGGCGCTGCTCGCCGACTCCGTCGGGCTCGCGCTGCTGGTCGTGCTGGAGTCGCTGACGCCCGCCGAGCGCCTCGCGTTCGTGCTGCACGACACCTTCGCGGTGCCGTTCGAGGACATCGCGCCGATCGTGGGCCGGTCCGCGGACGCGGCGCGGCAGCTCGCCAGCCGGGCCCGCCGCCGGGTGCGGGGCGCCTCGCCCGTCCCTGAACGCGACCCGGCCCGCCAGCGCGCCGTGGTGGACGCCTTCCACGCCGCGGCGCGCGCCGGCGACTTCGAGGCCCTCGTCGCCGTCCTCGACCCGGACGTGGAACTCCGCGCCGACCTCGGCGCCGCAGGCTGGCAGCATCTGCGCGGCGCCCGCATGGTCGCCGACCAGGCGGTCATGTTCAGCCGCAGCGCGGCCTACACGTCGCGTCCCGCGCTGGTCAACGGGACCGCCGGGGTCGTGTCGATGGACGGCGACCGCCCGGCGTCGGTGCTGGGGTTCACCGTCGCGGACGGCCGGATCGTCGCGATCGACATCCTCGCCGACCCCGTCCGCCTGGAGCGCCTCGACCTGGCCGTCCTCGACTGACGCGACTTCCCCGGCCCGTCGCGGGTAGGACGGGCCGGGGAGGGAGCGCCATGGAGATCCCCAAGCGGCCCGCGCCGCCGTCGGGGCTGCGCCGGACCCTGTTCCGGCTGCCCGTCCACCTGTACCGGATGGGCCTGGGCCCGCTGTTCGGGGACCGTTTCCTGCTGCTCGAGCACGTGGGCCGCGCGTCCGGCGAGCCCCGGCAGGCGGTCGTGGAGGTCGTCGAGCACTCCGGGGACGACTACGTCGTCTGCTCCGGCTTCGGCCCCCGGTCCGACTGGTACCGCAACCTTCTGAAGACGCCCCGGGCGACCGTCCAGGTGGGGCGGAGCCGGTTCGCCGTCACGGCGCATCCGCTGGACGCCGAGGAAGGCGGGGAGCTGATGATCCGCTACGCGCCGCGCCATCCCCGGGCCGCCGCGAGGCTCCTCCGGTACATGGGCTTCATCGTCGACGGCACCAAGGACGACTACCGCCGCGTCGGCCGCGAACTGCCCTTCGTCCGCCTCTCCCGCGTCCGCTAGAGGGTGGTGGGAAGCGCCTCCGCGGAGAGCCTCCGCATCGATTTGAGGGCCTTCAGGACGGTGGGGTGCGGCGCCGCGTGGACCGTCGGCAGCACCGGCACCGCCGGGTACGCCAGGCGGTCCTCCGACGCGGAGAACTCCACGTGGACCTCGTCGTTGTTGCCGCGCGGATCGAGAAGGACCCACCGGTCGTCCACCAGAGCCGCCGCGAGACCGTGAACGAACCCGTCCACCAGCTGGTAGCACAGACCCGCCTGGATGCCGCCGGCCCGCAGCAGCGCGACGTACGCGTTCGACTTGGCGTAGCACAGCCCGGTCCGCTGCTCCAGGACGTCGGAGGCGCGCCAGGTGACCCGCTCGTCACCGACGTCCATCGAGTGGGTCACCTGATCGCGGACATGGTCGAACGCGGCCCGCGCGTACGCGATGTCGTCGCCGGTGCGCAGGTCCGAGGCGGTCCGCTGGACGAGCGGGTGCTCGATGTCGATCGCCTCGGACGCGGCGAGGTAGTCCCAGGGCTCGGCAGCGAACTCCATCACAGGCCGAGCAGCGACTCGATGCCCACGGTGAGCCGGTCGGACGCGTCCACGACCTTGCGGACGGCCAGCAGCACGCCCGGCATGAACGACTCGCGGTTCATCGAGTCGTGCCGGATGGTGAACAGCTCGCCGTGGCCGCCGAGCACGACCTCCTGGTGCGCGACGGCACCGGACAGCCGGACCGCGTGCACATGGACGCCGTCCACGTCGGCGCCGCGGGCGCCGTCGAACTCCTCGGTGGTGGCGTCCGGCGGCGGCGCGACCCCCGCCTCCGCGCGGGCGGCGGCGACCAGCTCGGCGGTGCGGTACGCGGTGCCGGACGGGGCGTCCACCTTGTTCGGGTGGTGCAGCTCCACGATCTCGACGGACTCGAAGAACGGGGCCGCCTTCTGCGCGAAGTGCATCATCAGCACCGCGCCGATGCCGAAGTTCGGCGCGATCAGCACGTTCGGGCCCTTGCCGCCGGTCAGCCACGACCGGACCGTGTCGAGCCGCGACGGGTCGAACCCGGTGGTGCCGACGACGGCGTGCAGCCCGTGGTCCACGCACCATTTGAGGTTGTCCATGACGACGGCCGGGCGGGTGAAGTCGACGACCACCTCGGCGGCGGTCAGCGGCTCCCGGTCGTCGTCCTGGTCGACGGCGGCGACGAGCTCCATGTCGTCCGCGCCCTGCACGGCCCGGCACACCTCGGCCCCCATGCGGCCGCGCGAGCCGAGCACCCCAACCTTGATCACGTGTTCCTCCCGATGAAGCGTGCGACGAGCCTACCGGCCGCCGCACCGCGTCCCGGCGCCGGTTCCACCGCCATCACTCGTCGTCCGCGACGAACAGGTTGAGCAGCCAGCTCACCAGGCCGATGATGATCGCTCCCCAGAACGCGGGCCAGAACCACTCCACGTGGAACGGCAGGTGCAGCTCCCCCGCCACCCAGCTGGTCAGCATGAGCAGCCCCGCGTTCACCACCAGGGCGATCAGCCCCAGCGTGACGATGTAGAACACGCAGCCGAGCACCTTGATGACCGGCTTCAGCACCGCGTTGATGATGCCGAAGATGACCGCGACGACCAGCAGCGTCAGCGCCTTCTCCCCCGTGCTGCCGCCCTGCACGTCGATGCCGTCCACCACGGCGGCCGCCACCCACAGCGCGATCGCCGAGATCACCACTCTGATGAGGATCTTCACCCCGCGCCGATACCCCACCACCCCCCGCCGAACCGCCACGCACAGCGAACCCAACGGTCCAGCCGGCTGACCGACGCTGCGGAAAGCCACCACCCCGGAGAGACACGCACAGCGGACCAAGCGGTCCTGCCGGCTGATCAACCCCACGGAAGGCCAGACCCCAGCCCCCGCCACGGGCATGCCCGCTCCGCTCGCTGCACTCGCTCCGCGTGCCTG
>NZ_JBEYYT010000206.1:0-16251 GCF_040645715.1 Spirillospora sp. NPDC046719
CTAATGCACAGGCCCCGGGTGT
The DNA here is from genome assembly GCF_040645715.1 of Spirillospora sp. NPDC046719. Classification (NCBI taxonomy): domain Bacteria; kingdom Bacillati; phylum Actinomycetota; class Actinomycetes; order Streptosporangiales; family Thermomonosporaceae; genus Spirillospora; species Spirillospora sp. NPDC046719. Next base: position 23 of record NZ_JBEYYT010000206.1, read on the forward strand.
TCTCGGAACCGCGGGGCCGTTTCCTGTCGGTCGTACCGGTCGCTCGTGCTAGGCGAGCTGGACCGTGCCGGTCACGTCGGCGGCCAGGCGGAGCTGGTCGCCGTCGCGCAGCGGGGCCTCCACGCCGCGGGGGAGCCGCTCGCCGTTGACGAACGTCCCGTTGGTGGAGCCCTCGTCGCGGACCCAGGCCGTCCCGGACGGGTCGAGCCAGACCGTCGAGTGCCGCCGCGACACGTTGTCGTACTGGGTGAACGTGGCGGCCACCGGCGACTGGCCGGCGTCCCGGCCGAGCACCAGGTGCTGGCCGACGGAGACCTTCAGCTCGCCGGTCGGGAACTGGACCCGCAGGACGGGCGTGCCCTTCTGGGGCAGCGGCCGGCCGCACGAGTTGCACTGCGCGGCGCCCGGGTTGGTCAGCACGGCCTCGCAGTACGGGCACATGAACGCCGTGCTGTCGGGCTGCTGCGGGTGCTGGTGCCCCCGCTGCTGGTCGGGCGGCAGCAGGGTCGCCTCGCGGCCGTGCGGCGGCGGGATCGGCGGCTGCTGCTGCGGCGGCGGGCCGTACTGGTGGTCCGCCGGACCGGGCTGCGGCATGTACTGGTCCGGCTGCTGCTGGTACGGCTGCTCGGGCTGGTACTGCGGTTCCGGCTGCCGGTACTGGTCGGGCGGCGGCTGGTGCTGCTGCGGAGGCGCACCCCACTGGTCCGGCTGCTGCTGTTGCTGCTGCGGCGGCATGGACCACGGGTCCGCCGGCTGCTGCCCCTGCTGCGGAGCCCCATGCTGCGGCTGGCCGTGCTGCGGCTGCTGCGGCGGCGGGCCCCACTGATCAGGCTGCTGCTGCGGCGGCGGCCCCCACTGGTCCGGCTGCTGCTGCGGGGGCGGCCCCCACTGGTCCTGCGACGGCTGGCCGTGCTGGGGCGGGAGCCCGCCCTGCTGGGGCGCACCGTGCTGAGGGGCACCGTGCTGGGGAGCACCGTGCTGCGGAGGCTGCTGGTAGTCGTGCTGGGGCGGCTGCTGGTACGGCTGGCCTTGCTGCGGCGGGAAGCCGCCGTGCTGGGGAGCGCCGTGCTGCGGAGCACCGTGCTGGGGCGGGCCGCCGTGCTGTGGGGCACCGTGCTGGGGGGCGCCATGCTGTGGAGCGCCGTGCTGCGGCGGGCCCTGGTCGTACCCGCCCGGACCGGCCCGGTGGCCGCCCCCCGGGCGCGCCAGGTTGGCCCCGCAGCTCAGGCAGAGCAGATCGCCCTGCTGGTACGGCTCGTCACAGACAGGACAGTTCAAGGTCGCCATGACACATCCCCCGAGCGCACGCCGGCGCGTTCGAGCCTCGACGTGAGGTGCTCCATGTCACCCCTTCGCGGGATCCCGATGTAGTACACCCGCCTTCCCTCCGGCCCTTCGTCCACGGACACCTGCACTCGGGGCCCTGCGTGTTCCCTAGTCTTACCGATGCCGGCCGATGCCCCGTACCGCTCCTCCCCCAGCGGGGTGAGCGGGACGGCGCGCTGGTTCGCCGACCCCCTCCAGAGTAGAGAGCCACCTTCCGGGTGTCGCCCCCTCGGGTTGAGCCGGTCGACGTACGGCCCCGCCATCACGGCATCGCACAGGTCGAGGATCTCGCGCGACCCCCGGACCCGCGAAAGCCGAGAGTAGACATATCCGCTGTAAACCAATATGTCCAATGGCATCGTCTCACGCCGCGCGGCACGCCACGCGCGGATCCCGCGCAGCAGGGCGGCGAGCGCCTCGGGCTGCTGGAACGGCTCCCCGCCGGAGATCGTGATCCCGTCCAGCGGGCCTGGAAGGGACTCCAGCCAGCCGAGGACGGCCTCGACCGGCACGGCCTTGGCCGGGTCCGCCTCCCAGGTGTCGCGGGACAGGCAGCCGTGGCAGTGCAGCGTGCAGCCCTGCGTCCAGATGCCCGCGCGGGTGCCGGGGCCGAGTGTGGTCACCGGATAGTGCGCCTTGGCGAGCAGCAGCGCGGGAGCCTCGTCCGGGGGCTCGCCGGGGGAGACGGGCTCGCCGGGGGAGGGGACGGGGGGGCCGGCGGTCACTGGATGTCCAGGTGGACGATGCCGCCCTCGCGCCGGATCCCGTACACGGTGATCCGCTCGTCGGAGCCCAGCTCGCGGTCGAACAGCGCGCGCGCTAGCGGGTTGACGAAGTGCGACTCCAGCGCCATGCCGATGCCCCGGCCGCCCTTGTCGAGCTCGTCGGTGCACCAGTCGCGGAGCGTCTGCAGCGCGTCGTCCCGCACCGTCAGCATGAGCCGGTGCTCGTCGGCGACCCGCTTGCAGATGTTCGCGAACTGCAGGTCGAAGATCTTGTGCGCGGCGTCGCCGGAGATGAAGTCGAACACCACGATGTTGTCGCCGAACCGGTTGAGCAGCTCCGGGCGGTTCAGCACCTCGGTGAAGTGCGCGGCGACCGCGTCCTTGATCCGCTGCTCCACCTCGAAGTAGGACATCCCGGGTGTGATGTTGCGCACCCGGTCGCCCGCGAGCGCCGGGACGGCCTCCAGCATGCCCGGCTCGCGGCCCGGCACGAACATCCCGAGGTTCGAGGTGAAGATCAGGATCGACTCGGAGAAGTGCACGGTGTTGCCGCGCCCGTCGGTGAGCCGCCCGTCCTCCAGGATCTGCAGGAACTTGTCCAGGATCCGCGGATGCGCCTTCTCGATCTCGTCGAACAGGATCACCCGGAACGGGTCCTCCCGCACGGCGTTGGTCAGCTCGCCGCCCGCCTCGTGCCCGACGTACCCGGGCGGCGCCCCGATCAGCCGGTCCCCGGAGCCCTCGGCGGAGAACTCGCTCATGTCGAAGCGCAGGTAGGCCGACTCGTCGCCGAACACCAGCTCGGTGATCGCCTTGGCCAGCTCGGTCTTGCCGGTGCCGGTCGGCCCGGCGAAGAACAGCACGCCGCGCGGCCGGCTGCCGGACCGGGTCGCCTGCGCGCCCGACAGGCCCAGCACCGCCCGCTTGAGGATGTCGAGGGTCTTGGTGACGGCCTGCGGCTGCCCGATCACCCGCTCCGGGACGCGCTTCTCGCCCTCCAGCACCCGGCGCCGCAGGTGCCCGCGGCTCCACGGGTTGTCGAGGACGCCGAGCTTGTACGTGCGGACCGCGTCCGGCAGGTCCGCCAGGTCGACGTTGCGCTCCTTCGCCAGCCGCGTCACCTCGATCATCGACTGGAGGGTGAGCCCGTCGGCCTGCTCGGCGAACGAGTCGCACGCCGCCGCGGCGGCCTCATCCGCGCCGACGTCGCTCACCCCGAACGCGCGGGCCAGCAGCCGCGCCGTCTCCTGCCGGTCGCCGAGGTGCGGGCGCGGGATCGTGATCTCGCGGATCGTGTCGTTGTCGGCGGTCAGCCAGGACGGCAGGTCGCCCGGCCGCTCCACCAGCCACACCACCGGGTTGTACAGCGGCTTAGGCCGCGCCCCGTTCCCCCGGACGGGCCGGGCCGTCCGCGACAGCTTCGCGCAGAACCGGAAGAAGTCCCGCTCGGCCGGCTCCATCTCGGTCGGGGTGCGGGCGATCCGCGACGCCGAGTCGATGACGAACGCGGCGCGCACGTTCTCCTGCGGCCGCGCCACCGCCGCCAGGTGCCGGGTCAGCGCCTCCAGCGACGGCCGCTCGTCCTTGATCTTGCCGAGCACCCGCTCGGCGGCGCGCTCCGCCTCGTCGCCGGCCTCGTCGCCCGGGGGCGGGACGATCTCCAGGCCGTCCACCGGGTCGTACACCACCATGAACGACGCGCCGCTGGCGCGCAGCGTCTCCCACAGCAGGGACCGCAGCGGCAGCAGCCGCGCGGGGCCGCCGCCCTCGGCCGGCGGCGCCAGGAAGCTGTCGTACAGGTTCCCCGACAGGACGTACTGGGAGTGCACCGACAGCGTCGCGTCGAGTTCGCGGATGAACGGCGGCCAGCCCTGCAGCCGGCCGCCCAGGGTCGGCGAATCAATGCTCATCTGGCTCGCTCCACTCCGCATGTCCCGAGGGGCGCCGGCCTCCCGCGCCCCGCGGCCCCCATTCTCCGATCACGCGCCGCCGACGGGAGACGGCACGTCACGTGGGACGCTCCCGGCGGCGTTCGCGTTGCCCCGAACGCCCACCAGTCTGCCGTGACGCGCCGCCGACCGGCAGTTCCCGCACCCCGGGATCCACCCGCCAGGACACCTGCGAGCGGATCCCGCCGTCCGCCAGCCGCGCCCGCGCCGCCTCGAACGCCGCGCACCACTCGCGCTCCCGCTCGACGTCCACGCGCCGGTCGTCCTCGCTCTCGGCGGGCCGCTCCCGGACCATCGCCGCCTCGACGCGCGCGGCGCCGTCGACCCGCATCCGCACGCTGTGGTCGGGCCAGGCGCCCTTGGTCAGCACCACCGAGCCGTCCCCGGCGGTCAGCGTCTCGAAACCCGGCTGGACCTCGTAGCCCATGTCCTCGAACGCGGCGGTGATCGAGTCGAGCACGTACCGGCGCTCCGCCTCGGCCTGCTCGGCGGCCTCCCGCTCGGCGGCGCGGCGCCGCGCCAGCTCGCGCGCGTCCTCGGTGCGCCGGTTGGCCTCCCGGATCCGCAGCCGGACCTCGTGCAGGACGCTCTCGGCCTCCTCGGCGGTGCCGACGGCGGCGAGGAGGCGGGCCGCCTCGGCGACCGCGCGGCGCTCGTCCTCGGCGGCGTCGGGCAGTAGCCGCGCCATGATCCGTTCGAGGGTCCGCTGGGTGTCGTCGCCGCCGCGGCGGGGCGGCGGGGTCCTGCCGGTGTCGGCGCGGAGGCCCTCGGCGGGTGCGGTGAAGACCTGCGCGGTGACCTGCGCGGCGAGATGCTCCGACAGGCGGCGCTCGGCCTCGTCCAGGAGCCGGTCCGTCGTCGCGCACCAAGCGGTCAGCTCCTGCGCGGACTCCTCGCCGGGCCGCAGCGGCGGCGGCAGCGCCACGTCCGCGCCGAGCTTGGCGCGGGTCTCGGCGAGCGCCGCGATGCGCGCGTTGCGCTCCACGACCTCCCGCAGCGCCCGCTCGTGCGTGCGGACCTCGGCGAGCGCGGCCTCCCGCGCCTCGGCCCGTCCCGCGGCGAGCGCGGCCAGCGCCTGCGCGCCGCGTCCCGCCGCGTCGCCGCCGCGGCCGAGCACCCGGTTCATGCCCAGGGTCAGCACGACCGCCGCGTCCAGCACGATGTCGGCCTCGACGCCGCTGCTCATGTGGGGGTCCCTCCGGGGTGGCTCGTGCGGGCCTGCTGCCAGCGGTGCATCCGGACACCGGCCGCCACCGCGTGCGCGACGGCCCCGGCGACCATCACCAGCACCCACAGCACGCTCGCGATGGACGTCAGCGCCGCCGCCAGGAGAAGCAGGATCAGCAGCGGCACCGTACCGGCGAGGAGCAGGAGCCCGCAGCCCCGCCGGTCGTTGCGGCGCGCGGCGCCGGACATCGTGCGCGACGCCCGCGACAGTCCCCGGCCGCCCGCGCCGAGCACCTTCGATATCAGCGACCACGGCCCGTACGGGAGATAGTCGCCGCCCTGCGCGCGCGCCAGCAGCACCTCGGCGCCGCACTGCACGCCCCACGCGATGACCGCCAGGACGGCGAGCGCCGCGAACGGCACGCCGCCGCCCGACGACGCGTGCAGCCCCACCGAGGTCGTCCCGTCGTCGTGCTTCCCGGCGCCGAACAGGCTGCCGACGACCCAACTGCCCGCCAGCCAGATCGCCAGGATCGGCAGCGACCACACGACCGCCCGCGTCACCGCAGCGCCGCGCCCCGCGAGGCGCTGCCGCTCCCGGTCCGCCCACTGCGCCCGCAGTTCCTCCGAACGACGCGCCGCCGCGTGCCGGTCGCGCGCCCGCGCCTCCGCCTCCACGACGGCCTCCGGCAGCGCGCGCGCGACCGCGAGCAGCCGCAGCGGATCGTCGCCCGCCCCGTCCGCCATCCACGCGAACCACGGCACCGGCTCCGCGACGGCCGCCCTGGCCCGCGCCGCGCCCTCGGCCAGCGACCGGTGCGCCTCCGCGGGCCGGGCCGCCAGCGCGAGCAGCGCCAGCAGCACGGCCGGCGGGTTCCCCGCCTCCGCGTCCGGCAGCCGCGCCGCCAGCCCGGCCGGCGTCGCGTCCTGGGCGCGCAGCCAGCGCGCGAGGTCGTTCCATGCCGCGACGTGTGCGCGCCACTGGCCGTCGATCCCGGCCAGCTCCCCGGCGCCCGCGAAACCCGCCAGGACGCGCAGCAGGCCGTGCTCCCACAGGTCCCGCCCCATCCGGCACGCGAGGCGATGGTCGGGGTGCCGGGGATCGTCCGCGAGGGCGGCGAGCGCGAGCAGGTCCTCGGCGGACGTCCTGCGGCCGAGGTAGTGGGGCGGCAGCGCCGGATCCAGCCACAGGACCAGATGCAGCAGCTTCACGTCCGGCGGCAGCGCCGACGTCAGCGGTCCGTCCACCAGCGCGATGCGGCTGTCGTCCGGTACGCCCGCGAGCCACTCCCGCAGGCTCCGCCACGCCTCGCCGGACTCCCCGCGCCCGAAGAAGTACTGCGCGGCGTCGTCCCAGTTCTCCACCAGCGCGCGCGCCAGGTCCTCGCGCCTCGCATAGCGGGCGCCGAGGAACGGCAGTCCGACGCCCGGCTGCGCGGCCTCCTCCACGACCTGCGGGGACGCGCCGCCCAGCCACTCGGCGACCTGCTCGCCGGTCCACCTGTGCCGCGGATCGCGCGTCAGCAGGCCCTGGCAGAGCAGCCGCAGCCGCGCGTCCGGGACGTCGTCCGCGCTCACCGGACGCGTCGCCAGATGATCGACCACCACGGTCTCGCTCATCCCGCGGAACGGCGCCCGGCCCGTCGCGCACTCCCGCACGATCATCCCGAGCGACCACCAGTCCCGGGCCGGGGACACCTGCCCCGACAGCGACTCCGGCGCCGCGTACGCCAGCGTCCGCGACGACGACGCGAACACCACGCTCTCGTCGAGCACCTTGCTCAGCCCGAAGTCGGCGATCGCCAGCCGCAGCGGCTCCGCCTCCAGGACCAGCACGTTCTCCGGCTTCAGGTCGCGGTGGACGATGCCCGCGCGGTGCAGCGCCGCCAGCCCGTCCGCCAGCTGCGCCGCGATCTCCCTGACGGTCCCCTCCGGCAGGGGGCCGTCGATCAGGTTGCGCAGGTTGCCGTCCGGCGCGTACGCGGTGACCTCGTAGTCACGGCCGTCCGCGTGGCCCGTCTCGACGATGCGCAGCACGTGCGGCGAGTCCAGCGACGGCAGCTTCGCCCACACGTCCCGGTCGGCGTGGTACCCGCGGCGGAACACCTTCGCCACGAACCGGTCGCCCCGCTCGTCCCGCACCAGCAGCAGGTCCGACTCCGCGCCCTGCACCGGCAGCTCGGCGACAGCCTCGTACCGCTCCGCCAGCGCCGCCGGAAGGCGCATCAGCGGATCGCCGGCCGCCTGCCCGTCCCGCCGCGTCGCCCCGGGCCCGGACGCCGGCGGCGTGCGCGGCGCGGGCACCCGCTCGTCCCGCCGGGTCGCCCCGGCGTCCCGCCGCGTGTCCCGCGTCCCGCTCCCGCCGGATCCGGCCTCGCCGGACCCGGTCGCGTCGAATTCGCCCACCGCAGCCCCGTCTAGTCCTTGTCCTTGATGATCCGGAGGTACTCGACCTCCTTGAACCTGACGACCATCGCCTCCATGAAGATCCGAGCCAGGATCGCCTCGAAGAACCAGATCACGGGCGAGGCGCAGATGATGACGAGGCCGAGCAGCCAGCCATTGCGCAGGCCCATGACCCAGATCCCGATCACCACGACGAGCAGGGCGGAGAGGCTGATCAGCAGCAGCGACAGGACGTAGAAGAGCTTGATGAGCTTCGGCGTGACGAGATGGTTGAAATTCGCGTCGAACAGCGCGCTGATCAGGCCCTTCTCCTGCGGGCCGCGAGGAGGCTGCCAGCTCTGCGGCTGCTGGTAGGGGCCGGTGCCGTAGGTGCCGGGCGGGCGAGGGCCGGGGACGGGTCCGGGCTGCTGCTGCGGCGGCGGGCCGTACGGTCCCCCGCCGGGGCCGGACGGGGGGCCCGGGGGGCGCGGTGATTGGCCGGGGTCCGATGGGTGCGTCATCGCCGTCGTCTCCAGTCTGGGGCCGCCTATGGGAAGACTCTAGAGCCTGATCCGGGCGTGCGGACGGAACGGGACGCGCGGCTCACCGGGCGTGCCGCGGTTCTCCCGGACGCGGCCGATGGGCACGCTGCGGGATTCCGCTGGCACGGGTGGTGACGGGAATGTCGCGAAACGGGGCGGCGGGCGAGCCGGGCATGGTATTCGAGTCCATTCTCTGAGACATGGGCCCGAGGACCCTCTTTCGGCGGCCGCCCCGTGGGGCCAGGGGCTTAGGGTCCTTCGCTCACCTGCGGATTTTTCGTTCATTCGATAATTGGTCAAGAAAAGTTCACCTTACTGGTGCACCCTTCTTGGGATCGGTCCAACCGAATATCGGGTAACTTCTCACGAGTCCGTCAGATTGGCCGTTTCAATTCTTGATCGTGGCGTATTTCGATGGTTGTCGTGGCACGCGACTCCGGAAATCCGGCGCGGCGCCGTACCGGGCCGTCCGGACGGCCCGGTGGAGGGTGTGGTGAGGCACGTGACCTTTCGGGGCCCCGCGTGACGCTGGTGATGCTCCCCGACGACGTTCCCGGCCTGGGCGTCTTCCGCGGCGTGGCGGCCGAGCGGTTCCGGGCGGGGTTCTCGCCGCTGTCGGACGAGGGGCTGGAGTTCACCGCCCGGATCGGGAGCACGCTGGCCGAGCGTCCGGCGGTGCTCGCCCTCTACCCGTCGTGGCGGCCGGACGCGGCGGGCCGGCTGCTGCGGTTCGCGCGCGCGTCGCTGGGGACGCGCCGCCTGGCGATCGTCCCGCTCGACCTCCCGCCGCTCGCGCTGTCGCTGGTGGCCGACCAGCTGGCCTTCCTCGCCCCGTACGTCGAGCCGGGGACGCTCGCGACCGTCGCGCCGCGGCTCGCCGGGCTGCTGGTCGCCGGGGCGCGGGTGAACAGCGTCACCCGGCTGGAGCACGTGCCGACGGGCTTCGGTGATCACCTCGCCTCGTACCTGCCCGGCAGCGAGTTCCTGGTCACGGCGGCCCCGTATCCGTCGGTCATGCGGGCCGGGCCGGACACGGCGCCGGTGACCGGTGACGCGCCGCGGCCCCCGGTGGTCGTGCTGGCGGCCGAGCACGGCGGCGACGGCGGCTGGGTCCGCGACCGGCTGGGGCCGGCGCTCGGCGCGGTGTCGGTGTCGATGGTCGCCGACCAGCCGCTCGGCGCCGACTACTGGCGCGCGAAGAGGTACGTGGAGTTCGTCGCGTTCAGCGGGGACAGCGGCGTGCTGCAGGCGACGCTGCGCGAGGCGGCCTGCGAGCCCTGCCCCTGGTGTGGCATGGCGGTCGGCTCGCCGGTCTGCCCGTTCTGCGAAATGGTCCAGCCCGTCCGGACGCCGCCGCCACCCGGTGTGGTGCCGCCGCCGCACGGTCACGCCGCCGCCCCGGCACGGCCGCTTCCGGTGCAGCAGCCGCAGCCGCCGCCGGCGCGGCTCGTCAGCGCGCCTCCCTGAAACCGGGCCCGGCGCCCCTGAATCCCCGTCCCCGTCGTATGCGAACGGAGTCACATGAACCCCCGACAGCGCCGCGGCGTGCTGCTCATGATCCTCGCGGCGGTGGGCGCCGTGACGGTGTTCGTGTCGGTGCTCGGCTATGTCGGCTCGGTGCGCGCCGAGGTCGGCGAGAAACGGCAGGTGCTGCGGTTGAAGGTCGCCGTCCCCGCGTACGGGCGGCTCGACCCGGGCATGGTCGAGCGCGTCGAGATGCCGGCCAAGTGGTCGCCGGACACGATGCTCACCGATCCGGCGTCCGTCGCGGGCAAGGTCGCGCCGACCGCGCTGGTCGCGGGCGCCTACCTGCAGCAGGGCATGCTGATCGACGCGCCGCTGCTGCAGCCCGGCCAGCGCGAGATCGCCATCATGATCGACGCGGAGACGGGCGTGGCGGGCAAGGTCAAGCCCGGCATGGTCGTCGACATCTACGCGACGTTCCAGCAGCAGTCGCAGCGCGACCAGCGGTCCTGCGCGTCCCGGATCATCCGGCGCGCGCAGGTGATCCAGGTCGGCCGGACGACCCGGCAGCATTCGGGGTCCAACGCGCAGGACGTGAACACGGTCGTGCCGATCACGTTCGCGCTGGCGGCCGACGACAGCGTGAAGCTGACCTACGCGGAGGCGTTCGCGAGCCATGTCCGGCTCGCGCTGATCGGCGGCGACCAGGCCGACGCGGCGAGCGATCCGGTGCGCAAGCTCGGCGCGATCTGCGACATGCCGGCGGCCCGGTGAACGGCCCCGTGACCGGACGGCCCGTCCGGGTGCTGCTGGCCACGGCCGACCGCGACCTGGCGTCGCTGCTGAACGCGCAGTTCCGCGAGCTCGGCGCGGTCGAGGTCGCCGGGGTGGAGACGAGCACCGGCGACGTGGTGGGCGCGGCGGCGGGCGCCCCCGGACTGGACGTGGTGCTGCTGCACCAGGCGCTCGGGCCGCTGCCGGCGCTCGACCTGATCCGCGAGCTGGGCGTCCGGCATCCGCACCTGCCGGTGGTGCTGATCGCGGAGGAGGCGACGGCGGAGACGTTCGGCGCGGCGATGGCGGCGGGCGCGCGCGGGGTGATCTCGACGGAGCCGACCCTGTCGGAGCTGCAGGGCCGGGTGGAGGCGGCGGCGGAGTGGGCCCGGACGATGCGCCGGCACTTCGACTCGTCCGAGGACGGCCCGCTGCCCGGCCGCGTCGGGACGGTGCTGGCGGTGTGCGGCGCCAAGGGCGGGACGGGCGCGACGACGATCGCGGTGCATCTCGCCGTGGCGGCGGCGACGGCCGGCCGCGGGGTGTGCCTGGTGGACCTGGACCTGCAGAAGGGCGACGCCGCCGGCTACCTGGACGTCGTGCACCGGCGCAGCATCGCCGACCTCGTCGGGGCGGCCGACGACCTGGACGGCCCGACGCTCGCCGAGGCGCTGTTCGTGCACCGCCTCGGCCTGCACCTGCTGCCGGCCCCGGCGGAGGGGGAGCGGGCCGAGGACGTCCCGGCCCGCGCGGCGCGGCAGATCCTCGCCGCGCTGCGGGCCCGGTACCAGGTGGTGATCGTCGACTGCGGCGCCCAGCTGTCGGAGGCGAGCGCGATGGCGGTGGAGCTGGCCGACCGGGTGGTGATCGCGGCGACCCCGGACCTGCCCGCCCTGCGCGGCGCGAAGCGGCTGGTGAAGATGTGGGGGCGGCTGCGCGTCCGCAAGGAGGAGGACGCCGCGGTCCTGCTGAACCGGCACGACCGCCGCAACGAGATCCAGCCGGACCTGGCCGCGAAGATCGTCGGGGTGGGGCTGCTCGGGACGACGGTCCCGGCGGTGTACCGGGCGCTGGAGGACGCGTCGAACACCGGTTCGCCGGAGGCGGTGAAGAGCTCCGACTTCCGCAAGGCGATCAGCGGGCTGGTCCGCGAGACGGGCCTGCTGGACGATCCGGGGGCGCAGGAGGGGGCGCACGACCGGGGCGCGGCGTCGGTGGACTTCGCGGCGATCGTCCCGCTGGTCGGGCTGGTGCTGCTGCTCTGCTGGCAGGCGCTGCTGACCGGGCTGACCTCGATGTACGCGAGCCACGCGGCGGACGAGGCGGCGCGGGCGGTGGCGGTGGTCGGCTACGACACGCCGGAGGCGAGGCAGGAGGTGCGGCGCCGCGCCGTGGCGCGGGTGGCGGGTCCGTGGGGCGGCGAGGACGTGCTGCACCTCGGGGTCGAGGACGGGTACGCGAAGGTGACGGTGGACGTCCCGGCGGTCCTGCCGGGCTGGTCGTCGACGTTCGGGCTGACCACCCGCGCCAGGATCGTCGACGAGGGCGCGGGGGGCGGGTGACGCCGTGGCCGCCCCCGACACCGTCCGGACCGCGCGTCCCGCCGCCGACCGCGGGACCGCGTCCGTCGAGTTCGCCGCGCTGCTCCCGATCGTGCTGGCGGTCGTGCTGGTCTGCTTCGAGGCGCTCATGGCGTCCGTGACGGTCGAGCGGGTGGAGAACGCGGCGCGGACCGGCGCCCGCGTGGCGGCCATGCGGCAGGACGCGTCGGCCTGCGTCCCGGCGGCGGCCGCGGCCCTGCCGGGCTGGCTGAACGAGCGGACGCTGCGCGGCGGCGAGGCCGGCGGCGACGGCGTGTCCTGCACCGTCCGGGCGAAGGTGCCGCTGCTGTGGCGCGGCGTCCCGCTCGACTACACCGTGACCCGCACCGTCACGATGCCGGAGGGGTGAGCCGATGGGACTGAGGGACCGCCTGGAGGACGAGCGGCTCCACGGCACCGCCGCGAGCCGCGCCGGGGTGTCGCACTGGCGCCGCCGGCTGCTGGAGGAGGTGAACCTCGACGAGCTGGCGCTGCTCGGGCTGGCGCAGCGGCGGGCCCGGCTGGAGAAGGTCACCGGGCACATCGTCGGCCGCGAGGGGCCGGTGCTGTCGCCGGGGGAGCGGGCGGCGCTGATCCGCCGGGTGGTGGACGAGGCGCTCGGCCTCGGCGTGCTCGAACCGCTGCTGGCCGACGAGACCGTCACCGAGATCATGGTGAACGGCCCCGACCACGTGTTCGTGGAGCGGGACGGCCGGGTGCAGCGGGTCGACACCGCGTTCGCCAGCGAGGAGCAGCTGTACCAGACGATCGACCGGATCGTCGCGCAGGTGAACCGCCGGGTGGACGAGTCGAGCCCGATGGTGGACGCGCGGCTGCCGGGCGGCGAGCGGGTCAACGTGATCATCCCGCCGCTGTCGCTGGTGGGGCCGGTGCTGACGATCCGCCGGTTCCCGCGCTCGTACACGATCGAGGAGCTGGCCGCGCGGGCCAGCCTGGACGCGCCGACGGGGCTGCTGCTGGCCGCGTTCGTCCGGGCCCGGCTGAACCTGGTCATCTCGGGCGGCACGGGGACGGGCAAGACGACGATGCTGAACGCGCTGTCGGCGTTCATCCCCGGCCACGAGCGGATCGTCACGATCGAGGACTCGGCGGAGCTGCGGCTGCGGCAGGAGCACGTGGTGCCGCTGGAGTCGCGCCCGCCGAACATCGAGGACAAGGGCCGGATCACGATCCGCGACCTGGTCCGCAACGCGCTGCGGATGCGCCCGGACCGGATCATCGTCGGCGAGGTCCGCGGCGGCGAGACCCTCGACATGCTCCAGGCGATGAACACCGGCCACGAGGGCTCGATGGTGACGGTGCACGCCAACTCCACCGAGGACGCGGTGTACCGGCTGCAGACGCTGGCCAGCATGAGCGACGTCAAGCTGCCGTTCGACACGATCCGCGACCAGATCGACAGCGCCGTCGACGTGATCGTGCACCTCGGCCGGGGTCCGGACGGCTCGCGCCGGATCGTGGAGATCGCGGCGGTGGCGACGCGGCGCGGGGAGCGGCTCCGGCTGGAACCGATCATGAACTTCGAGTCGCTGCCGATCGGGCCGGACCGGGTGGTGCGCGGTGGGTTCCGGCACCGCCCGCTGCCCGCGCCGCTGGCGACCCGGCTGTTCCACGCCGGCGAGGGCGTCCCGGCGGTGTTCGGCGTCCGGGCCGACGAGGGGGAGGGGCGATGAGCCTGCCGGTCATCATGCTGCTGATGGCGGTCACGGGGGTCCTGGCCGTCTGGGGGGCGGGGGAGCTCGCGGCGGGCCGGGAGCTGCGCCGCGGCATCACCGTCCGGTCCCGGCTGGACGGGGAGGCGCCGCCGGACGGCCCGCTCGTCCGGCTCGACCGGCGGCTGCGCGGCACCGAGCTCGGCCGGCTGCTGGCCCGCCGGATCGCCGCGGCGGGACTGGCGATGCGCGTCTCCACGTTCCTGCTGGCGATCGTCGCGGGCGGCCTCGCCGCCATCGCGCTGATCGGCCGGCTGCTCGGGCCGGTGTTCGGCGTCGCCGCCGCCGTCGCGGTCGGGTTCGTGTTCTTCGGCTACCTGCGGCGGCGGGAGGAGCGGCGCAAGGAGGAGTTCGTCGCGCAGCTCCCGGAGCTGGCGCGGGTGCTGTCCAACGCCGCGCAGGCCGGGCTGTCGCTGCGCACCGCGATCGCGCTGGCCGCCGACGAGCTGGACGACCCGGCCCGCACCGAGCTGCGCCGCGCCGCCGACGGGTTGCGGCTCGGCGAGTCGCTGGAGGCGGTGCTCGGCGACCTCGCGGGCCGGCTGCCGTCCCGGGAGCTCGGCGTGCTGGTCAGCACGCTGCTGGTGTCGGCGCGGTCGGGCGGGTCGCTGGTCACCGCGCTGCGCAGCATCGCCGCGACGCTGGAGGACCGCAAGGAGATCCGCCGCGAGGTGCGCACGATCCTCGGCCAGGCGGTGGTGTCGAACTGGGCGGTCGGGATCCTCGGCGTCGCCGGCATCGCCATGATCAACCAGATCGAGCCGGGGGCGCTGCGCGAGATGAGCACCCATCTCACCGGGCAGCTGATGCTCGCGGCCGGCGCGGGGCTGTTCGTGACCAGCCTGGTGGTCATCCGCCGGATCACCCGGATCGACGTGTGAGGTGACCGGATGATCTTCGTGCTGGCGGGCGGCGCCGGGTTCAGCGTGCTGCTGGGCGCCTGGGGCTTCGTCCTGCTCACCGGCGGGGAGCGGGTGGCGGGGTCGGCGCTCGCCGCGTCCGCCCCGGCGCCCGCCGCGCGGCCGGGAAGGGGCGAGGTGTTCGGGCTGAACCGGCTGGCCGGACGGATCGGCCGGCCCTTCGGCCGCCCCCTGATGACCGCGCTCGCCCCCTGGCACCGCCGGATCCGCGAGCGGATCGACGCGGCGGGCCGTCCGGGCGGCATGACGGTCGAGTCGTACGCGCGGATCACCGCCGGGTACGCGGTCCTGTTCGGGTCGCTGGGGGTGCTGCTGCTCAGCGCGGGGCAGGTCCCGATGGGGCTGATCTGCCTCGCCGGGATCTTCCAGAACGAGCTGTTCCTGCTCGGCCGCGCCCGCAGCCGCCGCGACGAGATGCAGCGCGGCATGCCCGACTTCCTCGACGTCCTCGCCGTGACGGTGTCGGCGGGCATGGGGTTCCGGCACTCGCTGGCCCGGGTCGTGGAGAGCATGCCGGGGCCGCTGGCGGACGAGTTCACGATCGCGCTGCGGCAGATGGAGCTCGGCACGTCCCGCCGCGAGGCGTTCGAGGACCTGCGGCGCCGCAACCGGTCGGAGATGCTGAGCCAGTTCGTCACGGCCGTGCTGCAGGCCGAGGAGCTGGGCGCGCCGCTCGCCACCGCGCTCATCGACATCGCCACCGACATGCGCCGCGAGTCCGCGCAGTGGGCGCGGCGCAAGGCGCAGCGGACGACACCGCAGGTCACCGCCGTCACCACCGCCCTCACCCTGCCGGCGCTCATCCTCGTCGTGCTGGGCGCGCTCTTCTACAGCTCGGGAGCTGATCTCGGTGCCGTCCTCGGCCACTGACCCCGTACCGGGCCTGGGCCCCGACCCGGGTCACGGTTTGGGCCCCGTCTTCGGTCCCGTCCCGGGCGGCGCGGGCGGGTGCGAGGCCACGCGGGCCCGGTCGCGGATCGACGCCGCGTTCCGGCTCTTCATGCAGGTCCGGACGCTGATGGCCGCGATCACGCTGCTCGTCCTCGCCGTGCGCGGGCTGACGGTCGCGACGTTCGTCATGGTGGCGTGCGTCGGGCTGCTGTCCTGGCTGGTCTCCCGGCACGTGGACCGGATCGTCCCGCGGCTGCTCGACCACCCGCTGCTCGTCGCGCTCGACCTGTGCGTGGGGTTCGCGGTGCTGGCGGTGTGCGGGCCGTCCGGGCCGTTCTTCCTGTCGACGGTGGCGACCGCGGCGGCGGCGGGGCTGCTGTACCGGTGGCCGGGCATGCTGATCGTGTCCGTCGTGCAGATCGCCGGGTACTTCGTCACGTTCGCCGTCCCGCACGCCGACGTCGGCACGTTCCAGGCGCTGGCCAGCCAGCCCGCCTACTACCCGCTCGCCGGGTTCGCGGGGGTGGCGCTGCGGCGGCTGTTCGAGGAGCACGCGGCGGCGGAGGACGCGCGGGTCGTCGCCGAGGGCATGGCCGCCGCCGCCGAGGAGCGCGCCCGCCTGGCCAGGGAGATGCACGACTCGCTCGCCAAGACGCTGCGGGGCGTCGCGCTCGCCGCGTCCGCGCTGCCCGCGTGGGTCCGCACCGCGCCCGAGCGCGCCGAGCGGGAGGCGGCCCGGCTGGCGGACGCGGCCGAGACCGCGTCCCGCGAGG